>CADBFX010000023.1:0-23994 GCA_902794125.1 uncultured Elusimicrobium sp.
TTGGTGCAATACCCCAGCGATATCCGCCTGGTGGATATGTTGATGACCGATTTAGGAATAGAGCGTGCCGAAGTGCCGGAACCGGCAGAAGAAAATTAAGCAAATAGTTTTTAGAGCAGACACTCATTAACAGAGTGTCTGCTTTTTTGTTAATTTTCTTTCCTACGCGTCCCTAAAATACTATAATAATATTATGACTATTTCCGAATTCAAAACCGCTTGCGAAACAATCTCGCAAGAATACAAAACCAAAATCGCCCAAGCCGAAAGTTTAGCTGCCGTAGAAGAACTGCGCGTGGCCGCCTTAGGGCGCAAAGGGGCCTTAACGGAACTGTTAAAAGGCCTGAAAGATTTTTCTATTGAAGATAAAAAGACGGCCGGCCCGTTGGGCAATGCTTTAAAAGCGGCTTTTTTTGCCGCCAAAGAAATCAATGATGAACTCAACAAAACCGAACTTGATTTAACCTTGCCCGGCTATCCGGTAGCTAAAGGGCACCGCCACCCGCTTTCCGTAGCGCAGGACCGCATGACGGAAATTTTGGCACATTTGGGCTTTGAATGGGCCGAAGGTCCGTGGGTGGAAGATGAAAAGCATAATTTTGATTTACTCAATATTCCGCTTCACCACCCCGCACGCGACGCGCAGGATACCTTCTTTGTAGATAGCAAAATGCCGCTTGTTTTGCGTACGCATACTTCCAATGTGCAAAGCCGGTATATGGAAAAACATAAACCGCCACTGCGCATTATGGCGCCGGGGCGCGTGTTTAGAAACGATAGTTTGGATGCTACCCACAGCCCGGTGTTTCACCAAATTGAAGGATTGTATGTAGATAAAAACGTCAGCATGGCGGATTTAAAGAGCGATTTGACCGCTTTTATGAAAGGGCTCTTTGGCAACAAAGCCGAAATTCGTTTCCGCCCGTCGTTCTTCCCGTTTACGGAACCCAGTGTGGAAGTAGATGTTAAATGTGTGTTCTGCCAAGGCAAAGGGTGTAATGTTTGCAAAGGCAGCGGCTGGATTGAAATGTTAGGTGCCGGGGTATCCCAACGTGCTGAAAAACTGCGGTATTGACCCGGAAGAGTTCAGCGGTTATGCGTTTGGTATGGGCGTGGAACGATTGGCTATGATGATGCTTAACATCAAAGATATCCGCACTTTTTACGAGAATGATGTGCGCGTACTTAAACAATTTTAAGGATAATGTATGAAAATTCTGTATTCTTGGCTGAAAGATTTTATTGATATTGATTTAACCCCCGAGGACTTAGTAAAAAAACTAACGGACCTTGGCATTGAAGTAGCCTCTGTAGAAACAACGGGGGCTGATTTTGAAGGCGTGTATGTGGCGCAGATTGTCAAAATTGAAGATCACCCGGATTCCGACCATTTGCACTTAGTAACGTTGGACCTGGGCGGCGGCAAAACGCAACGCGTAGTGTGCGGAGCGCCTAATGTGGCGGTCGGTCAGAAAGTGCCGCTGGCCAAAGTAGGTGCGCGGCTTGGCAAAAATGTATTAAAGCCGGCCGTTATCCGCGGAATTGCTTCCGAAGGAATGATTTGCTCGTCGGATGAATTAGGTCTTACGCAAACACGTGCCCGCGGGATTATGGTGCTGGATGAAAATTTGGCACTTGGTACAGATGTGTCCACCTTATACGGAAAACCCGATTCTTTGTTTGAGTTGGAAATTACCTCTAATCGTCCGGATTTACTTTCTCACTTGGGCGTAGCACGCGAACTGGGGGCGCTTTTAAATAAACCGGTAAAACTCCCGGAGATTAAGGATGTTCCGGCGAATGGAAAAGCCCTTGAAATTGATATCCAAAACCCGCAAGGTTGCCCGCGCTATATCGGGCGTATTATCCGCGGTGTAAAAAATGCCGAGTCGCCCGAGTGGATGAAAACCCGTTTGGCGGCTATGGGCTTAAACCCCAAAAATGCGCTTGTTGATATTACCAATTATGTAATGTTTGAACTGGGTAATCCTCTTCACGCATTTGATTTACGCTTAGTAGAAGGCGGTAAAATTATTGTCCGTAATGCGCAAGAAGGCGAAAAAATGGGCGGGCTTAATAGCGGTATTCAAGATGATACCACGGATATCTTTATTGAAGCGGCCTACTTTGACGCTCCGACCATTAACAAAACCGTTAAAAAATTTGCCATTACTTCCGATGCGGCCCAACGCTTTGAACGCGGTACGGACGTGGAAGGAGCCATGTTGGCTATGCGCCGCGCGAGCGAACTGTTTGTGCAAATTTGCGGCGGAACGGCCAACCCGGAAGTCAAATTTACGCCGGCCGAAATTAATAAAATTTTAGGGACGGAAATTCCGAACGAACGGTTAAAAGAAATTTTTACTCGGTTGGCGCTTTCATTTAATGCAGAAGGCGATACATGGACGTTTATCGCTCCCACCCATCGGCGCGATTTAAACCACAAGTGGGATCTGGCCGAAGAAGCGGCTCGTTTTGCGGGCTATGACCAAATTCCGGTCAACACCACTAAAGCGCACGTGGCATTTGCCGATAACCCCAAAGGCATTGATGTGGGCCGCCGTTTTGCCCGCACGCTTATTGGCTTAGGGTTTTGCGAATGCAAAAACATTGATTTCTTGGGTGAGAAGGAAATTAAAGCCTTTGGTTTTGATCCAAAATTTTGCATTAAAGTAAACAATGCCTTAGCGCAAGGGTGGGACTATTTACGCCCCACGCTCCTGCCGGCGTTACTTAAAAATGTGGAAAGTAATTTGCGTTTTGGCAATAGCGATTTAGCTCTTTTTGAAAACACCAAAACCTTCCAATCCATGAAAGGATTCCCGGTGGAAAATTACACTGTTTCCGGCGTGCTTACCGGCAGTTTGGAAACGGAAAAATTCTTTGCTTCTGCTAAAAAAGAAGTAGATTTTTACTTACTAAAAGGGCTCATGCAAGCAGTATTTACCGGAGTGGAAGGAATTTCGAAACGGTCCCCGGATATATGCACCCGAAAATTTGTATGGATGTGCAACTGTCCGGGAAAACAATTGGGCTATTTGGTAAACTCCACCCATTAACGCTTAAAGCGTTTGGTATTAAAACAGCAGATGTATGGGCGTTTGAAGTAGCCACGAAAGCCATTGAAAAAGGGTTCTCGGCGCAAGATTTCAAACCGGCCAAAGACGTAGCCGTATTGCCGCCTTCGCTGCGCGATTTATCAGTAGTGGTGGACAAAGCCGTTACCTACGCACAAATTACGTCTGCGCTGGATAAAACGCCGTTAGATGTAAATTTATCGTATCATTTAATTGACTTGTACCAGGGCGAACACTTGCCGGCCGGGAAAAAGAGCGTTACGTTTTCGTTGTCGTTCTCGCACCCGGAGCATACCTTAAAGGATAAAGAGACGGATGAGGCATTTAACCGGATTGTAGAACAATTACGCACGCAGGTAGGGGCCGAACTTAGATAAGTATGCAAGAAAAACTAAAACAGCTGGAGTTGCTCGTTTCCCAACTTTTGGCGCGGCAGAAGGATACCGCGGCGGAAAACCGCGCGCTACGCCAACGGGTTCGTATTCTGGAGGGGAATGTAGAGAAACTAAAAAGCGTAGAAAGCGAATTAAAAACCGTACGGGAGTGGAAGAAGAATGCCCAGACGGTTTTAAAACGAGTCGCTACCCGGCTGGATAAAGAAATTGCTAAAGCCCAAGAAGACGAAAAAAAGATTGTGTAGAGTTTTTAAGTAACCATAAAAAAGGCCTCCCAAACGGGAGGCCTTTTTATTGAAGATTTTTTAGTGAACGCCGTGCATCCACTGTTTGATCTTTTTGGTCATAATCCACATAATTACGCCAAAGGTGATTGATCCGATGGCTGGCACAGAGAATAGTGTGGTCAAGCTCCAGGATTCATAGTGTCCGGCAATCCATCCGGCAAGCAGGTTTCCAAAGAAGGAAGCCATGAGCCAAATGCCCATAAATAAGGACATGAATTTCAAAGGAGCCAGTTTAGTGACCATGGATAAACCCACTGGGCTTAAGCACAGTTCGCCCATTGTGCAGAACATGTACATAAACACGAGCCACAACGCGCTGACCGGTCCGTTAGATTGGTAAATAGCGGCACCTACCGCAATAATAGCGAAAGCCAACCCTTGCAAGAATAAGCCCCAACCAAATTTGGCCGGGATGGACGGATCTTTCTCGCCCAAGCGAACCCACATTTTAGCGAAAATCGGGGCGAAAAGCACCACGAAAATCGGGTTGACGGCTTGGAAATAAGACGCTTTAAGCGTAATCTGACCAAAGAACGGCAATACCGGGGTTAAGTTCGTAGCTTCTTTAGCAAAGAAGTTTAAAGAAGTACCGGCTTGTTCAAAGAACGCAAAGAAGAATACCGCAAAGAAGGTGAAGGTACAAATAGCTTTAATTTTGTCCCATTCATCTTGCGTAAGCGGCTTGTTAGCTGCTTCTGCTTTGGCGCGTTCTTCGGCGTCGTTGCTGGCTCCGTTTTTGCGTACCGGGTGCAACCCAATGTGACCCAAGTATTTATTCTGGGACACGGTGTACCAGATAAGCCCGATGAGCATACCTATACCGGCCGCCATAAAACCATATTTCCATTTGTAGGCTTCCAGAGCGCTAAGCGGATCAGTCGGTTCCCCTAAGAATCCGCACACAAACGGGGCAAAGAAAGCTCCCACGTTAATTCCCATGTAGAAAATGGTAAACCCACCATCGCGGCGGACATCATTGGGTTCATACAATTCCCCTACAATAGAGGAAATGTTCGGTTTAAAAAATCCGTTCCCAATAATAATCAGCGTCAAACCCGTTCCCAAGGCCAAAACCGGGGGAATAATTTCGTAAGAGGCCAAAGTAAATTGCCCCATAGCCATTAAAATAGCGCCGATGGTAATGGAATGACGTTTGCCAATGTAACGATCCGCTAGGTAACCGCCAATAACCGGGGTTAAATACACCAGGGCCGTAAACATACCGTAAATATTGCTAGCTTTTTCTTTGGTAAAGCCGATTACGGTGCTGATCATGAAGAGCGACAGAAGAGCTCTCATGCCATAGTAGTTAAAACGTTCCCACATTTCCACCATAAAAAGCATGTACAAGCCTTTCGGGTGGCCACTATGAGAAACGTTATGTTTTACTTCACTGTCTGTCATTTTCTTATTTTCTCCTTATATAATAAAAACGAGTACTCTATATTTTACCAAATATGCAGAAGTTGTGCGATTAGAAACCGCCGCCCATGAGCAGTTTGGCGGATTCTAACGATATTTTGTAGACTTGCCAGCAGGCAACTATTAAATAATATCCCATAAAACCCAATACGGCGGTGTAAATCCACTTGGCTAAAGGGCTGATACGTTTAGAAGTCCACACCGCCGGCAACGCAAACGGCCCTAAAACAAGCGCCAGCAAAATAATGCCGGTATGAGAATTTAAAAATCCGTTTCCCGGTTTTAAAGCGCGCCCGCAGCGGCGGCAGAAATTATCGCCTTCTTCATGTAGAAATCCGCATTTGGGGCAACGGGGAGGTTGTGTTTCTTCGGTCATAAGTCCATTCCTTTACTGCGTAAAAAACGTTTAATGTGGCTACGCGCACCGGCTGTTTTGGCAAATTCCAGCCAATCGCGTTTCGGTTCTCCGTTTTTACGGGTGATAATTTCGCACACGTCGCCGGTTTTAAACTTGTAATCCATGCGCACCATGCGGTTATTCACTTTGGCTCCTACATAGTGATCTCCGATTTCGGTGTGAATGGCATAGGCAAAATCAATTGGCGTAGAGCCTTCCGGCAACGATTTAACGTCCGCCCGGGGGGTGAACACAAATACTTGCTGGAGGTCAACGTCTGTTTTGAATCCTTCCAAAAATTCGCGCGGGGCGGTTAAGTCTTGTTGCCATTCAATCCAGCGGCGAATCCAGTTAATTTTTTCATCAAAGTTTCGGTCCTGCTTAACATTGCCCATTTTGTAGCGCCAGTGAGCGGCGATACCGTATTCGCAGGTGCGGTGCATTTCTTCGGTACGGATTTGAATTTCAATAATATCCCCGCTGGGCGAAAGCACCGTAGTATGGATGCTTTGGTACATGTTGGCTTTCGGCGTGGCGATGTAATCGGTAAAGGTGCCGGCAATCGGTTTAAACACATTATGCACAATACCCAGGGCTTTGTAACAATCCGGCATTGTTTTGGTGATGATACGCACGCCCAGAGAATCTTGTATTTCCGCAAATGTACAGTGGTGTTTTTGCATTTTGCGGTAAATGGAATAATAATTTTTTGCCCGTGCTAAAATGCGGCAATCTAACTGTTCGTTTTTTAAGGCTGGTTCTAAGTAAGATTTAAATTTTTCCAGGGCTGCCTGGCGGTCAGCGGTGCGGGATTCCACTTGTTGTTTAATATCACTGTAAAGTTCCGGATGGAGATATTTAAATGATAAATCTTCCAAATCGGTTTTGATGGTGAACATCCCCAGCCGCTGGGCCAGCGGTGCATAGAGTGAAATCGTTTCGTATGCCTTGAATTTTTGTTTTTCCGGTGGCATGACATCCATGGTGCGCATATTATGCGTGCGGTCGGCTAATTTAATTAAAATAACGCGCACATCTTCGGCCACTGCAATAAGCATCTTGCGCCAATTTTCCACGGTTTCTTCGTCTGTGGAGGAAAATTTTAAATCGCTGATTTTGGTAACCCCTTGCACCATATGCGCTACTTCTTTATTAAATTCACGTCGTAAATCTTCCAGGGTGACGGGGGTGTCTTCCACCGTATCGTGTAATAAGCCGGCGCAAATAGTATCTGCATCCAAGTTAAAATCCATCAAAATACTAGCTACGTGGCAACAATGCGTAAAGTACGGTTCGCCACTTTCGCGTTTTTGGTTGGCGTGGGCTTTTTCGGCAAAATGGTAGGCCTTCTCAATCAAAGAAGTATCTTGGTTGGGACTATATTCCTTGAATTTTTGCAGCAAGGCCTGCAAATCAGGTGCATCTTGCATATGTTACTCGTGCAATAAATCGCTCAGAATTTCCTGTGCGGCACGCTGGGCTACGCCCGACTGACCTAACGATTGGCGTAACTGGAGCAACCCTTGACGCATTTGTGTTAACAATGCCGGGTTTTGGAACATGGCCGTCGTTTCCGCCGCTAACGTGTTGGCGGTAGCTTCGTGCTGTATCAACTCTCTAACCAACGGTTTATTGGCCAGCAAATTAACGAGCGAAATATATTTTACTTTAATAACCATTTTGGCGATTTGGTACGTGGGCCAGAACATTTTATAAGCCACCACCATCGGTACACCCAACAGCGCATTTTCCAACGTGGCCGTGCCGGAGCAAGCCAGCAAAAAGTCCATTTGGCTGCGGGTTTGGTAATTAATATCTTTGACAAGATGAAAGTTTTCGTGCGGTTTTTCGCCAATCAAATTTAAAAACACATTTTCATCCGCGTTGGGTAATAAAAACATATAACCCTGTGTTTGCGGAAATTCTTTAAGCGTTTTTTTGAAAGCTTGATAAAAAACGGGAACCAATCGTTTAATTTCACCCATGCGGCTGCCGGGCAACATACCGAGTTTCCAGGGATAATTTTTCGTATCTTGCTGGGGGTATGTTTTTTCTTGCGGAGCCGGCATAATATCTAAAAGCGGGTTGCCCAAAAAGACGGCATTTCCACCGAATTTTTTATGGAAATCCGGCTCAAACGGATAGATTACAAACATTTTACGGGTCAACCGGGCCAATTGCTTAGCACGGTATTGGCGCGAAGCCCACACTTGCGGCGTTACGTAGTAATAAGCCGGGATGTTGCGATGTTTGGCCATGCCGAGTACTTGGTGATTAAAGCCATAAAAATCTACCACAATTATCGCGACCGGATTTTGCGTTTCCATGTAATTGCGGATTTGGTTCATTAAGTTAATCCACAACGGCATTTTTTTAAGAGGCTCTATAAATCCGGCAGCACCTTTGCTGGCCAAATCAAATAAGAAGGAGTCGCTTGCTTCTTTCATTTGGCGTCCGCCGATTGCCGTGATGCGGACGTCCGGATCGGCTTGTTTCAAGGCACGAATCAACCCGGCCGCGTGCAAATCGCCTGATACATCTCCGGCGATAATGAGCATATTTTTAGCAATCGGAGTAATGGTACCCATTATTTAGCATCTCCTTTCAAATGGCCAATCGTTTCATCTAAAACTGCCTGGGCTGCCCGCGCCACCGTATTTAAAGTTTGCAACGGTTTGGGCGTATGCAAATGCCCGGTTTTAGGTACATCAAACCGGTTCATTTTTTCTAAAATTTCCAAGGCAAGTTCCAATGCTTTTGAACCTTTTTCGCCGCTGGGAGCAGGTGTTTTAGCGGTTTTGATACAGTCAATAAAATGCAAAATTTCGGCTGTAATAGGAAGTTGTTTTTCAATTTTTGGATAACTGACCGTCAAATCGTTCATGTTTGTCACGACGGATTTTTCCTTCCTGTATGTTTTAACACGCGCGTTCATAAAATCTACCGATACATATCCGTCCGGTTGAAATAAATGCATGTAGCGGGCGCGTTCGAAACTGGCGCGGCTGGCGGTAATATCGGCCACGGCTCCGTTGGCAAAGTGCAAGCGCACGTTGGCAATATCTTCGTGTGGCGAAAACACGCTAAGCCCTACGGCTTCCACATGAACTACTTCGCTGGGAACGAGCGTGTAAATAAGGTCTAAATCGTGGATCATCAAGTCCAGCACAACGCTAATGTTGGCCATGCGTCCGTCGTACGGACCTTGGCGGTTAATCGTAATAAAGCGGGGATCTTTGATATATTTGGTAGCTTCTACCACGGCAGGGTTAAAGCGTTCTACGTGGCCTACTTGTAATACCACTTCGTGACGTTTGGCCGCTTGAATTAAATCGCGCGCTTCTTCCATGGTGACGGCAATGGGTTTTTCCACCAGCGTATGTACGTTATGTTCCAAACAGTACATACCGATTTTATGATGTAGTTGCGTGGGAGCTGCCACGATCACCGCGTCCACTTGCCCGACTAATTCTTCCGGTTTTGTATAAGGAGTGCAGTTATGTTCCCAGGCCAGTTTTTGTGCGCGCATTGAGTCCGGGTCGCACACGCCTACCAAGGTGACTCCTTTCATTTTTGCTAAAGTACGTGTATGAAATGTGCCGATTTTACCGGCCCCAATCACACCAAATTTAATATTTTTTTCTTGAGTCATAAAATTCACCTACTTTCTATTATACTTAATATCGTAACAGCGCGGCGGAAAAAATCCTTCGCGTACGCAAAAATGTTGACGCCCCCTTTTATATTGGTATAATGTTTACATGGCTACACAACAACGAACGCTGGTTTTAATTAAACCCGATGCAATTGAAAAACGTATCAGCGGCCTTATTTTAGACCGGCTGGACCGCCTGGGTCTGCAATTAACCGGGGCCAAAGTAGTTTCGCCGAGCGAAGAACTCATCCGCGCCCATTATAAACATTTAGCCGGCACTCCGTTTGTGGACGGAGTTGTAGATTATATGATGGGTAAATACAACAACGTCCCCAATCACAAAATTTATGCCTTTGTGTTTCAAGGGGAAGATGCTATTTCTAAAGTGCGCACGGAAATCGGTAGCACCAACCCGGAAAAAGCTGCTCCGTGGACGATTCGCGGCAGTTTCGGGCGGATTATAGGTGACGTAATGCAAAATTGTGTGCATGCCTCCGGTTCTAGCGAAGAAGCCGAACAGGAAATTGCACTTTGGTTTAAGCCGGAAGAAATTTTGGATAAATAATTATGAAACGAAGTATAGTAATCCGAGCTGTTTTGTTATTAATAAGCTTGGGAATGGTTTTTGTGCCTGCCCGCGCCGCGGAAAAAGCTGTTACGCTTTCCACGCAGGACGGTTGGCAGTTAGCGGCGGTTTATTCACCCGCGCAGGAAGAAAAACGTACCGTCATTTTACTCCATGATTTGGGCAAAAATAAAGAAGCTTTTACCTCTTTTAAAAAAGCATTATCGCATGCCGGGATAGGATATTTAGCCCTTGATTTACGCGGCCATGGCCAGAGTGTCGGTGGGGGAAAAATGTCCTCCTTTGAAAAAGAAGGGGTCGGTAATCCTTTCAATAAAATGACGCGGGACGTGGACGCTGCGGTTGCTTTTTTAGAAAGCCAGCGAGTGCCAACGGAACAACTGGTGTTACTGGGTTGTGGGTTGGGAGCCAATGTGGCAGCCAAGAGCACGACCTTGTGGCCGGATATCCCTTTAGTAGCCCTGATTAGTCCTTCCGCCAACACACGTGATGTATTAACGATTCCTTCCATGCGCGTGTACAAAGGTTCGGTGCTTATTGCCGCCGGGGCGGCCGATAAAAAATTATTTTTGGAAGCCAGCGTAATCCGTAACGTGGCTTTTTTAACAATGGCAGATGCGGAAGGTAAAGTCACATTTTTAACAGCGTACGATAAAGTTTCACACGAAATGTTGGACCAATATTTAACGCCCTCGGTATTGCAATGGATTAAAACGCCGCAACGGCCCGAAGTGAAACCTGATACGCCGGCCCTTGTTTTGGACGTACCGACCGACACGGGTGGAAGTTGGATTGCCCCGTCGGACACGGAAGAAGCTTTGGTACCTTCTGTTTTGGAGTAAATATGAAACCAGCTCGCATCGTTTTTCCAGGTTTTTGGTTTGGTCAAAGCTCTTTAAAAGATGCCGAGGCATTAGCGCGCCGCGGAGTGGGGGGGTTCTGTGTGTACGGCGGAACGGCCAAGCAAACGCTGGATTTTACCAAACGGATGCAAGATGCGTCGCCGTATGGGCAGTTACTTTTTTGTGCTGACATTAACGAAAATTTAAACGAAGTAGTAACGGATGCGCCCGAATTGCCGCTTAATATTGAAATGGCTTCCGCCCCGCGTCCGCAAGATGCGGTGTATAGGAAGGGGAATTTATTGGCGCGCATGGCGCGGTCTATGGGGCTTAACTGGGTGTTGGCTCCGGTGGTGGATTTAGGGTATGCTTCGCCTTCTTTTGGGGAGAACCCAACCCAAGTTACTCAAATGGCGGGCGATTTTATTGCGGGCCTTTCCAACGGGGGCGTACTTAATTGTGTAAAGTATTTCCCGGGAGTTTCGGGCGTGTTAAAAACACTGACGCAATTAGAAGATGAAGAATTTGTGCCGTATAAATGTACTTTCCGCCGAGCAGATGCGTTAATGCCGTCGGACATGATTTTCCCCAATATAGATAGCGATCAACAGGCTATGTTGTCCGACAAAGTAATTAAGGGAATTCTTAAAAAGCGGCTTAATTACAAAGGATGTGTTATCAGTTTCCCTCTTTTCAAAGGGCATCTCCGCTATGAAGAAGCCAGCGCGATTAAAATGTTGCATGGCGGGATAGAAAATATTATGTCGCCCGAACATGCCGACACGGTGATTGATGCCATAGAGCGTTTATTAGCAAAGTGCAAATGGGTCCGGAAGCGCAAACCATTAAAGAAGCTTTTGCACTTGCTAAGAAAAGTTTTAAAACAGCGGCCGAACCTAAAAAACCAAGAAAGACTTCCACCAAAACGCCAGCGAAGCGTGCCCCGCGGAAAAAGAAAACAACAATTTCCGAATAAAAACCCCGGCTTTCAGCCGGGGTTTTTATCGCTTTAAAACAATTATTTTTCTTCGTCTTTTTTGAATTTGGCTACAATTTCATCTTTGCGGCGGTTAAATTCTTTGACGAATTTTTCTTTCCCTTCGGCAAAGCGTTCTTTGGCTTCTTCGGCGTGCTCGTTAAATTTTTCGCGAGCTTCTTCCAAATGGCCTTTTACTTTGCCTTTAATTTCGTTGGCGTGTTCCAATACGTATTCTTTGTGATCTTCATATGTATCGTTGGCCCAGCGTTTGAGTTTGCGGCGAGTGGTTTCCCCTTTAGCAGGTGCATACAACACCCCAAAGGCAGCGCCAACAATCGCCCCTAACAAAAATGCGGCAAGTCCGCTTCCGGCACAATTTCTATTGCACATACATCCCCCTCCTTTTGCTTTGCTATAATAATATATATTGTACTATATCGGCCGTACAGATAGTATAAGCAAAAATCTGTTTTTTGCAAATTTTATTTTTTTGAGGTGTTTTTATGCCTAGCCCGTCGTCACCACGCCAACAAGGAAAACAGTTGGACCCGCAAATTCGTAAGCATAATTTTGAAGAAGTTGCCCAAATGGCTAATTGCCCGGTCGGCGTACAAATCCCGGCGTTTATCGCGCTGGTAAAAGATGGGAAAATAGGCGAAGCCGCCAGTAAAATTATGGAAACGAGTTTGCTTCCTGCTATCTGTGGCCGCGTTTGCCCGCAGGAAAAACACTGCGAAGGCAATTGCGTACTTAAAGAAAAATTTGGCTCTGTTAATATTGGCATGTTGGAACGTTACACTGCCGATACGGCTCGCAAAGAAGGTTTATTAAAAGCTCCTGTTTGCGCCCCGGCTACCGGCAAAAAAGTGGCGTGCATAGGCTCTGGCCCGTCGTCGTTAGCAGCCGCAGCCGAACTCGCACGCGCCGGGCACGACGTAACCGTATTTGAAGCACTCCACGCTTTTGGTGGGGTACTGCGCTATGGGATACCTTCTTTCCGCTTGCCGCGCGAAGTAATTGACCGCGAAATTGAAACCGTTAAATCTATGGGAGTTAAATTTCAGACGGACGTACTGATCGGCGCAACGGAAACCATTAAAGAATTACTGAAAGATTTTGATGCTGTATATATTGGTAGCGGTGCGGGGCTTCCCACGTTGACGGGTATTCCCGGGGAAAATTCCGTCGGTGTGTATAGCGCCAACGAATTTTTAACGCGTGTAAATTTGATGCAGGCCTATAAATTCCCGGAAACGGATACGCCGATTAAAATCGGCAAACACGTAGTTGTTTTGGGCGGGGGAAACAGTGCAATGGACGCGGCCCGCTGTGCTATGCGTTTGGGGCCGGACAGTGTGACGGTCGCTTATCGCCGAAGTGCGGCCGAAATGCCGGCGCGCGCGGCCGAAGTGGAACACGCCAAAGAAGAAGGCGTGCAATTTGAATATTTAATTACCCCGAAGGAAGTTTTGTCGGACGAAAACGGGCACGTAACGGGGCTTAAATGCACCCGCAACGAACTGGGCGCGCCGGATGAAAAAGGACGTCGCCGGCCGGTGGAAATACCGGGCTCGGAGTTTGTTATGCCGGTGGATACGATTATTGTGGCTATCGGTCAAAAACCGAACCCAATTATCGCCAAAACAACGCCCGAACTTAAAACGACCGAACGCGGAGTGCTTGCGTTGGATGAAGAAGGGAAAACTACCTTGCCCGGCGTATACGCGGGGGGAGATATCATCCGCGGCGGGGCTACGGTGCTGCTAGCCATGAAAGACGGCATTGAAGCTGCCGGACGCATTAACAAATATTTGCAGGGGAAATAATATGCAAGAAAATACCATTTTAGTAAAAGAACCATTAAATAGTGCCGTTGTAAAATTTGTTATTTATAAACCGTTAATCGCCAAATCGGCCAAAGCCGGACAGTTTGTAATTTTACGCGGGCGCGAAGGCGGCGAACGTGTGCCGGTTACGCTCGTGGACTGGGACGCGCAAAAAGGGACTATCACCGTTATTATTCAGGCAATCGGTAAATCTACCGCTATGTTTAATTCCCTTAAGCAAGGCGAAAAATTTTTAAATGTAGCCGGCCCGCTGGGAACGCCGGTAGAAATTAAAAAGTACGGCACGGTAGCCGTCGTGGGTGGCGGAGTAGGTATTGCCGAAGTATATCCGATTGCCCGCGCCTTAAAAGAAGCCGGCAATAAAGTGATTGCTGTGTTGGGTGCACGCACCCAAGAACTTTTGATTTTGGAGCCGGAAATGGCGGCATTGTGCGATAAAACCGTTTGCGCCACGGACGACGGATCCCACGGCATGAAAGGCATGGTTACAGATGCTATTCAAAAATTGCATGATGAAGGCGAAAAAATAAATGCCGGTTTTATTATTGGCCCGATTCCCATGATGAAATTTACTTCCCGCTTAATGGATAAACTGGGTATAGAACCGTTTGCCAGTTTGAACCCGATTATGTTAGACGGTACCGGAATGTGCGGTTGTTGCCGGGTAACCGTGGAAGGAAAAGTGCGGTTTGCCTGTGTGGAAGGCCCGATGTTCCCGTCAAAAACGATTGATTTTGACGAACTGATCCGCCGCACGAGTGAATATAAACCGCTTGAAAAAGAATTATTGGAAAAATACCAGCACGAAAAAGATCACGTTTGTAAGTGTGGTTTACACTAATTATAAATTGCATATAAAACCCCCGTTGCTTTTTAGCAACGGGGGTTTTTAATAGCTATTATTTAATAAGCCTGGGAATGAACTTCGCTACCGCCTGCATACATTTCATCATCCTGGGACATGTCCACCGGTCCGGAAGGATCTACTACCGCCCCGGCAGCCGGCTCTGTGAGAGAAGAATTATCCGCTGCGGGAGCTTGTTGTTGAGGCTGGCGGTCCTCATACTTTTTAAGCAAGTTCGTAATATGGATCATGTATTCTTCCATCAACGCTTCGGCTTTTTCTTTCTTCTTTTCCAAGGACAAGGAGGCATCATTCAAGATAGCCGCCATGCGTCCGTTTATTTCGTCGCAGTACGTTTCCACTTCGGCCTTAGCATCTTCGCCAAAGGATTGCAACACCAGTAAGTTTTCTTGTTTATACAAGTTCATAATTTCCGGCCCATAGGTCATTTCTAATGATTCATTTTGTTGGGCTTGGGTCATGTTTTGCCATTTGGTGTCGTGTTGCAGGACGGCGGCCAAGTCATTTTCCCACTTTTGGATGATGGCGGTATAACGTTCGTATTGCTTAGCAAACGAATCGTGCTGGTTGCGGCTGGCTTGCAACGATTTAATAGCCGTATCAAAGACGCGGTCTACTTTGGCTGCCAACGCACTCCACTCATCGCTCAGTGCAAAAGCGGTGGAATATTGACTGCGTTGTTCATTCAGAACGGTAAACAAATCGTCATACCATTTATCTACACCTTCCGGCGCGGCTTGTGCCATTAAGTAGCTGTCCAATTTATTTTCTATTTTCTGGTTAAACGCTTCCAACGCCGCATTACTGTTTGTAATGAGTTCATTCATTTGGGTGAACTTCGTGGAAGCATCCGCGGGGCTGTCGGCGATGCCTTTTAATTGGCGTTTGTAATTTTCAAAGAAGGCATCGATTTCAGCTAATTCCGCTCTCCATAAAGTGCTATCGTTACTTAAGTTTTGCTTCCAATTTCGCTGCGAAGCAGAGATATTGCGCAAGACGGTATCGTAAGCCGAGTCGAACGTCTTATCGTTTTTAACGCGTTGGCGTTGCGCGAGAGCTTTGTTTAAACGAATGGTTTGCGCGGCCGTGGATAACATAGCCCGCGTTTGGTCATTGAGTAACGGCGTAGTACCGATACCATGCTCGCTTAAAGTTTGGCGCGTGACCAAGTACGGCAGTGTAATTAAGGCGCCGCGGTGGTCATCTGCCTTGGAAGACATAATTTGATTATATACGTTCCAATTATCCGGGCTTAATTGCGTTTGCGTTGCATTTCCGTTGCCGGTGGCTGGGTTTTCAAATACGTCACCGTATTTATTCATTTCGTTTTGTAATTCTTGTTGAGCCTTACCTTTTAAATACGGTTTTTGGAACGCAAAGGCGCCGCGGTCCAGCACGTCCCACCCGGCAAAGAATTTCAAGTTGCTCTTAAACGCGGCCATAAACGGCGTGTTGGAAAGCACCAAGTCGCCCAGTGTGGCAACTTGCCCCTCGTTAATTAAGTGCTGGGTAAGTTGCGCGGAAATATCGCCCGTGCCCCAGTTTGCTCCGTTAAAGCCGAGCCCTTTTACGCCGGGGACACTGTGGCTAAGGAGTAAGCCGTCCGAGGTGGTTCCGCCGACGATTTCCCAGTTGCCGGTAATCGGGTTAAAGATGCCACCTTCCGGATAGATGCCGGTCTTCGGTGTAATTGCCAACGAGAAACCTTCCGGTGATTTCGGGAGCACCACATTCTTTAAAAGAGGTGAGACGCGGCTGGCATTTTGGGCTTGTTGTCCACCGGTTTGGGCCAGTTTTGCCAACGCAGCATCATATGCTGCACGTTTTTCGGCATCTCTAAGGATTTCTGCAGCTTGAGAAATTTGTGTAAATTCCTGTTCTTTTGCCAAGCGGGCCGCTTCCGGTAAACCGCCCAATTTATCCGGGTGATATTGCAAGGCAAGTTTCCGGTAGGCTTTAGTAATTTCCCGGGTGCTGGCCGTTGGGGAAACGCCTAACAACTCGTAATGAGACTTGGCGGCATTATTTAAAAATTGCCCGCGGAATTTAAATTCATCTGCAGAAACGCGGATCCATTTTTGTCCGTCATAAGCCCAGTAGTCAAATTTTCCGCTGTTAAGCCCGGCGGCGGTGGCGTCCATTTTTAACGCATCAGCAGTGGCCGCCATAAAGGTCCGTTCCGTAGAAATCAGTTGGCGTCCGGCATAGTCCAACGGATTTAAAAATTCTTGCGCCACGCGTTGGGCTGCATCACGTTGGGCGTTATACAGCATCCGAGCAGCGGCCTCATCCATGCCGGCAGCGTTGGCGGCGCGCCAAGCATCAAACGATTCCGGCGCGTTCATCATAGCGCGTTGGTATGCCCGTTGGAAAAGCGCTTTTTCCATGGGGGAATTTAAGCCACGGCTTAAGCCCAAGCTGGCTGCATCCAATTCCGTCCCGGCAAAGCGCATACCCGGGCGGTGGATAGCCACATTATAAGAGGTAATTTCCGGTGTTTGCCCCGTTATCTTGTTCCAGAACCGTCCCCAAATACCGGTGGCACCTTTTTGGGTGGAAACACCTGTTACATAGCCGGTTCCGGCGCGGGTAACGGGTGCTTCCGTTACGACCGTTCCTGCACTGCGGGCCGTACGGCTACCGGTTAAAAGAGCGGTTCCTTCCGGTGCGGCTTGTAACGTGTTGGCTCCGACGCGGACCCGTTCTGTACGGGTCGCTGTTACCATCACGCCGTTGCGGGCTAAACTACTGTTAAAATTGCTGTAGCGGATGCCCTGGCGCATTTTGGCGGTAAAGCGGCCCCACTTGCTGCCTTTATTAACTGTATTGGCGGCCTTGATTGCCTTGGGTAATACGGAAACTGCACCGCGCACACACGCAAATGCACGTACTCCGAGCACAATAAGTTCACCGCCATAAATCCATAATACGGCTTCCCCAACAATGCGGAAGAAAAGAGTCGTGTACTCATCTTTCACCTTTTGTTTGTTCGCATAATTGTATTTCAACATCCCGACAGCCCGGTTTTGGGAATCCAACACAATCGTGGAGCCGGTTGCGAATTCATCTTCTTGGCAACCCATGGCAGAGGGCGGGCGAACTTGTGTAATAGAGCCTTGAGAATTATCGTACAATCCTTGCAACATAATGCCATGTTCGTAATCGGCCCGGCGCACGGACGGATAACCGGCGCAATTATTTTTCTCCATTTTTTCACCGGGTACCAATAAAGGCAAGAATCCTTCATAAATATAGGCTAACATATCACCCATGGCAACCATTTGTTTGGAATCTTGTCCATAGTCTTCGTAGTTGTACCGCACTAACGGTTTGTAAATATCTACTACATATTTGCCTAATTTATCGCGCAATTTATCCGAAAGGAAAAGTTTATTGTCAAAGGATAAGGCATTTTTGGGGTTAGTGCTTTCTCCTTTTTCTTGTAGTTGTTGCTGCTGCACCATATCTTCCAACGAACCTGGCAGTCCGGTTTTTGGTTTGTTGGCACGGTTGAATAAACTGGCCGCCGCCAAGGCCGACACGCGCGTATCCGTAGCGTGGTTGGGACCGGCCGTTTCTTCCAAGAAATTTAATACATTGCCTTGCATAGTTGTATCTATGGGGAAGGCGCGGACGGTTTCGTATATAGTATGGTAGAAATCGTCAATAATGGCGGAATACTGGGTTTCGTAATCTGTCGGATTGTACCCTGCACCAATTAAGCGGCCGGATGGTTTCTTCTCAAGCGCATTGATAATGGTGTACAACGCGTTGGACTTCATATTATTCAAACCGAAAAGCCGCATCGCGCTAACGCTGCTTTGCGTGAGCAAGAAATAGCGGGTTGTGTATTCCATTTGCAACTGTAAGTTATAAAAATCTTCGCTTCCGGCTTTGGGCGATTTTTCTTTTAATGCCAAAAATTCTTTGATAAAATCAGCCATCGGGTTACCCGGAATTTCAAGTTTCGGATTATTTTGGGCGGCTTGGCGGCCTCTATTATTATTGTTGGCTTGCGGCCCGGTGGCACGCCCGGTAGAGGACGGAGTAATTTCTTCGCGCGTATAACCGCGGGGGACAGCCGTCGTTGGGCGTCTGGTATAACGGCGGGTATGCTGCTCTTTATACATTTCATATGTTCCAACGAGTGTAATTCCGCGGCTGGAAGTTAGTTCCGAGCGTCTATTTTGTGCATTTTGGGCCTCTATCCGGCGTACGTACGCATTGTACGTGGCGCGGGTAGGATATTCAATCCACATCGTTCTTTGTTGGCTTTGCGCAGACGAGCCGTTGCCTTGGGGATTTTCATTGTCCGCGAATACGGAGGCAAAGGGGTCTTCTTTTTTAAATTTATCTAAGAATTGGTGTATTCTGTATAACAACAAACGCAACGTACCGCGCGCCATAATAATGGGACTTGAGTAGAAGGTTTCGGTATTTAATTGTTTTAACCGGTAATGTACCCGTTGTTGCAAACGTAAGGCAAAGGGGACTAATTCTTCTATAGTTTCTTGGTCAATTTCCTCCTCTTTCATCATGGTGAGTGACAGAAAATCGTTGGATAACACTTCCCCGGCATAGGTGGTAAGCACTAAATCGTCCTGGGTTGTATCTAACGGGTCCACATATTCTACCAGTTCGTCCGGAGTGATTTCATCGTTATTTAGTCGACGTAAAAAATTGTTACGGGAAGCGGCCAATTTGTCCAGTTCTGCTTGTTTACCCGCCATGGCTATCACCGGCGAGATTTGCGCGACAGTCGGGATAGCATCGTTGGGAGCGGTGTAATTCGGGCGCAATCTTTGTTCAAATTCTTCATCTTCACGATTTTTCTTTTCTTTAGGAATTTTGTAAGACGTGTTGTATTGCTCGTAAGCTTGGTGCATTAAACCTACGATCTTTTGAATTTCCTGTGGGGTTTCGGCTTCGTCGTACAGGTCCGCTAATTCTTCCAAGCGAGTATCGCGCACCGCGAGGGCTTCTTCTTCGGTCATATTTAGAGAATAGGTCACTTTTGCCGCAGTTGCCTCGTTTACCCGTTCTTGCACAGAGCGCGCGATAGCCTCCCGGGAGGGCACCTGCTGTGCCTGTACCAGTTGAGGGGCAAGGGTGTTAAATAAAAAGATTAAAATCATCAAACGGCATATGTGCTTTAACATAAAGACTTCCTCACTTTTACGGCTAAATATAATGTGACCTAATTTAATTATATTGTTTTTCCGAAGAAAAAAAAGACCCAAAACTCTCTCAAAAAAGGCCTAAAATTTTTTAGGCCTTTGGTCCTATTCCCCTGGTTTCCATCTCAGACGGGAACCAGGGGCAGGATAGATTTATAATAGCTTAGACGCCAAGTCCGCCAGGCGGCTGCGTTCCGTTTTGGTAAACGTAATGTGCCCGTAAGACGGTTGCCCTTTAAAGCGGTCCACCAAATAGGTAAGCCCGTTGGATTCTACATCCAAATAAGGCGTATCAATTTGGTACGGGTCACCCGTTACTACTACTTTTGTACCGTCCCCCGCGCGGGTAAGAATGGTTTTCATTTCGTGCGGAGTTAAGTTCTGCGCGTCGTCCACAATCATATATTGGCTGGGAAGCGACCGTCCGCGCATATGTGTAACGGAAGCGATTTCAATTTTGCCGCTATCTAATAAGTAGTGGGCTTTTTCTTCGCCTTCGTCCGGATTTTTGCGGTCCGCTAAGAAGGCTAAGTTATCATAAATAGCACCCATCCAGGCTTCCAGTTTTTCTTCTTTGGTGCCGGGTAAGAACCCCAAATCTTTCCCTACGGGCACAATGGACCGGCATACCACCAGGCGGCGGTAAGCGTTTTCGTCCATGGTGCGCTGTAAGCCGGTGGCCAACGTGATAAGTGTTTTACCGGTTCCGGCTGTACCCACGAGGGTGACAATATCCAAACTGTCATCTAGCAACAGTTCCATGGCAAAACGTTGCTCTTTGTTAAGCGGTTTAATACCCCAAGCCACCGGTTCTTGGGACGAAAGCGGATGGAGCAAGAATTTGCCGTCGTTGGAAATACGTCCGATGGCAGATTTTTTGCTACCGTCCGTTGTTTTTAAAATAACAAATTGGTTAGCCACGTAAATTTTGGGGTCCATAGCGAGTTTCTTGTCTTTATAAAACGCGTCAATATCTCCGGCATTTACTTCGGCCTCGGCCATACCCGTATAGAGTTCATCCACGTTTACTTTATCGGTGGTATAGTCTTGTGCTGTCAGCCCCAGCGCTTCGGCTTTTAGGCGCATATTAATGTCTTTGGTAACTACAAAAACAGGGGCCGCATTTTTCTTATAAGAACCCTCTTTTTTGCTAAGCGTGTAAGCGATATTCAAAATAGAGTTATCGGCTTTATTAAACGCAAGTGATTGAGGCAACACGTTGGGTTTATCCAATTCAATTTTTAAAGTGCCGCCTTTGGGTAACTTTACGCCTTCGTTGAGCCGGCCTTCTGCGCGCATTTCGTCTAATGTACGGGAAACCATACGCGCGTTCTTGCCGCGTGTGTCACTTTCGTTTTTAAACGAATCCAATTCCTCAATAACTGCCATGGGGATAATGATGTCATTATCTTCAAACGCATGCAAGCAGTTTACGTCGTGGATTAACACGTTAGTATCTAAAATAAAAGTTTTTTTCATAAGGGCCCTCTCTCCTTGGAGTAGTGCTACTATCTTTTATTATAATTCCTGTTCCGACGAAAATCAAGTCCTTTCCCGCCTAGAAAAGAGAAATCTGCCGCAAATAGGAATAAAATGGGTTAAAATATATATATGAAATACCTTTGCATCCACGGACATTTTTACCAGCCGCCGCGCGAAAATGCGTGGCTGGAAGAAATTGAACAACAAGATAGTGCTGCCCCGTTTCACGATTGGAACAGCCGTATTTGTACCGAATGTTATTCTCCCAACGCGTTAGCCCGCGTGCTTAACGGCGCGCAAGAACTTACCGAACTTATCAATAACTATGCGCATATCAGTTTTAACTTTGGGCCGACGCTTTTATCGTGGATGGAAAAGAAAGAACCCGAAGTCTATCAAGCTGTTTTAGAAGCAGATAAAGAAAGCCGTCTGCGTTTTGGCGGACATGGAAGTGCGATTGCGCAGGCGTATAACCACATGATTTTGCCGCTTGCCAACGCGCGGGATAAAGAAACCCAAATTAAATGGGGTATTGCCGATTTTAAACATCGCTTCGGGCGCGACCCGGAGGCCTTGTGGTTGGCGGAAACGGCCTGCAACACCGAAACGCTTTGCGCCTTAGCAGACGCGGGCATGAAATTTGTAATTTTAGCCCCCGGCCAATGCGCACGCGTGCGCAAAATTGGGGAGACGAAATGGCAAGAAGTGGGGGCCAAAGTGGACCCGAAACGTGCCTACCAATGCAATTTGCCTAACGGTAAAAAAATAGCACTTTTCTTTTATGACGGACCGATTTCCCAAGGGATTGCATTTGCCGATACACTTTCTTCCGGTGAAAAATTTGCCGCCCGGTTGTTGGGCGTATTCGATGATCGCCCTGAAGCTCAATTAGTGCATATTGCTACGGACGGCGAAACGTACGGACATCACCAAAAATTTGCCGAAATGGCACTGGCCTACTGCCTTAAAAAAATAGAAGAACGGCCGGATGTGGAACTTACAGTATATGGCCAATTTTTAGAAAAATATCCGCCTCAGTACGAGGCTGAAATTGTAGAAAACTCCTCGTGGAGTTGTTTCCACGGAATAGAACGGTGGCGCTCTAACTGCGGGTGCAATTCCGGCCGGCCCGGCTGGCACCAAAAATGGCGTGGCCCGCTACGCGCAGCGCTTGATTTTGTGCGCGATGAGTTAATTACCACCTTTGATACATTGGGACGGGAATATTTTAAAGACCCTTGGGCTGCCCGCAACGATTATGTGGATTTAATGTTGGACCGCAGTTTAAATGCCCAGCATTGTTTCTTTTTAAAGCATGCCACGGAAAAAGCGTGGAACAATCGTCCACAGGCACTGATGTTATTGGAAATGCAAAAAAATGCACTTTTTATGTACACCAGTTGCGGATGGTTTTTTGACGAAATCAGCGGTATTGAAACCGTGCAGATTATGCAATACGCCGCCCGGGCTATTGAACTCAACCGCGTGCTAACGGGTAAAGATATTGAACCGGCGTTTATAGAAAGATTGGCGATGGCTCCCAGCAATTTAAAAGAACTTAAAAACGGGGCGGTTGTATATGAACGCTATGTAAAACCGCAAGCCATGCCGGTAGAAAAAATTGCGCTTCAACACATTGTATCTATGTTGGCGGATGAAACCGTTAACCCTAAAAAAGCGTATATGTGTGACGTGCTGGCTTATGAACCGCATAACTTATCCCAAAAAGATAACACCCTGAATTTCGGTGAAATTACTCTCAAATCTACCATTACGCTTTTGGAAAAGAAGATGCAATATGCCGTATTGCGTAAAGGGGCATCTTCCTTGTTGTGCGCAGCCAGTGAAGACGGGCATCTGAATAAACAAGAAGTATTTGCCCAGTTGGAAGAAAAATTTAAAGCGCAAGATTACGACCAAGTAGCCAAAATTATGTTTACCAAATTTGGTAAGCATTATCCGTTACTGTCCATGCAAAATGAAGTGCGCCGCAAAGTGACCGACGAAGCCGTGCGCCGCATGAACGAACACATGGGTAAATATTTTGACCGTATTTTTGAACAACAATACCCGGTGGCGCGGGCTTTGCAACTATTGGGGGCTCCTATACCGGATTCCTTTTTGCAAGTTGCCAAATTTGTGCTTAGCGACGATTTGTGTGCCGAATTCCGCGCGGCCGATATTAACATCAATGCCGTAGAAGAACTGATGGAAGATGTTAAATCGTTAGGGTTAAATGTATCCAGAGGAACGGTATGTGATGCCGTGACGAATAAAATCACTTTTTGGGCGTTTACGTTTGCACGTAACCCCTCGGACACGGGGGCCGCTATGAAGTTAGTGGAACTGTTAAATTACGTGGAAATTTTCGGCTTTAAGCCCGATATGGTAAAAGCACAGGAGTTTGTATTTATCGGTTTGCGTTCGTTGGGAGCAGAAGCCCAAAAGAAAGATATTTTACGGGCCCTGGCACGAAAACTAAAAATTGCTCTCTAAAATGAAACTCCCCGGGCTTACGCCCGGGGTTTTTTTATAGTTTAAAATCAATTCTTTTTTCAATAGGAGCGGACGAGATTTGTTCTTTGTTAGATGAAGAGGTTGCTGGGTTTTTCCACAAGCTGTCCGCCATATGAAAAACCGGCCCGAAGCGGTTGGTGCCCGCAGAGCCGGGCATAAACCATAAAAATGATTTTCCGCCTGCAATCATCAAGGGCCCCGCCACAGGGATGCGTAACATGGCAAAAATCAGCCCGATAAGCACGAACGCAAATAACCACCAGCCGCTACAGTTTAAATCATGCATGCGCCGTATAAGACAGACAAAACTGATCCATGCCGACACTACCCAAAAGGCAAGGATGACCCACATCATTATAACTAAAGGCCAAGAAGGCGTCACATGGGACATTCGTTCTATTGCATTAAAAAAACCGATGGAAAGCAGTTCTGCCACTAATGAAATTAAAATATATTCAATTCGTCC
>CADBFX010000023.1:24006-25136 GCA_902794125.1 uncultured Elusimicrobium sp.
TATCCAAAAATAATGTTTCATATTTTTTAGTTGCTCCTCATTTTTTTAATTTTTTCTTTGGCCATGGGTTCGCCTTGCTCGGCGGCCAGTAAATAGTATTTTAGGGCTTGTTCGGAATTCTTTTCAATTCCGATTCCTTTTTCATACAAATCGGCGGTTAGCGTTTGTGCCAGCGGGCTTTTATCATCGGCGGCTTTTTTCATAAGTTCAAAACCCTTAGCTTCGTTTTTTTCAGTTCCGATGCCGCGCAAATAGCAAGCGGCCAAGTTGACGCGCGCTTCAAAATCGCCCGTTTGGGCGGCTGTTTGATACCAATAAAAGGCCTTGGCCGCATCTTTGGTACAGCCTTGCCCGGCATTATAAAGACCGGCGAGTGCATTTTGGGCTTTTGCATTCCCTTGTTGGGCCGCGCGGTCAAACCACGAAAAGGCTTGATTTACATCCTTGGAAGTATATTTTCCCGAATAATAAAATAATCCGATTTGATATTGCGCATCGGCGTTGCCTTGTTTGGCTTTTAAAAGGGTGGGCTTAAAGGGAGTAATTACGTATTTGCGTAAGACAAAAAAAACAGTTCCCAGCGTCAAACAGATTAAAATGATCCATTGAGTAGTTGTCATAAAAGATTATTTGGTTTGAATTAGTTTTCTGTTTTCTAAATTGAATACGGCATCTGCATAATCAGCGGCGTGGACATCGTGCGTTACCATCAGCACCGTAAGGCCTTTTTCGTGGCTCATGCGGCGGAAATCTTCAAAAACCTGCAATTTGCGGGCCGCATCCAAATTGCCGGTTGGTTCGTCGGCCAACAGAAGCGGCGGCTGATTGCGTAACGCGCGTGCAATGCTGGCGCGTTGTTTTTCTCCGCCGGAAAGGTCAGCCGGGAGTTTTAAACTCATGGCTCCCAACCCGAATTGTTCTAAAAGTTGTTGAGAAATTTTTGGATCCGGTTTTCCCTGCAGTAATGCGGGCATTTCTACGTTTTCTAAAAGTGAAAACTCCGGTAATAGTCCGTCAAATTGAAACACAAAACCCATCGTGGCCAACCGAAAAGCAGAACGGTCTGTTTCTTTTTTTAGCGCTGTAATTTCCTGCCCGTTGACGAAAATTTGGCCGCCGGTTGGTTCATC
>CADBFX010000024.1 GCA_902794125.1 uncultured Elusimicrobium sp.
TATAAAAAGCGCCCGATTGGAAAAGAAATTTTGTATGTTTGAGCGGAGCGAGTTTACGAAATTTCCCAATCGGTCTGCTTTTTATGCTCCCTTGGGCGGCAATCTTTTTGGTACTTTTTCTGTTGGCAGAAAAAGTAGATATAATTTTTTGCTTACTTTTTGCCCTTTCAAAAAGTAAGAATAGCCTTTTCTTGGGAGAAGAAACAGAAAGGGCTTGTAATCGTTTTTTTTTTTGATAAATTTTACTTGTCAGTAAAATTTGAAAAAAAGGAACAAAACAATGAAAAACACATTTAAACGTGGTTTTACGCTTGTAGAACTTTTAGTAGTAGTTTTAATTATCGGTATTTTATCCAGCGTGGCTTTGCCTCAATATACAAAAGCGGTTAAAAAAGCCCAAGGTGTTAAAATTGTTACTGCTGCCAGTTCGTTAGCTAAAGCTATGAATATGGCCTACTTGGAAGATGGCAGTTACAGACGGTATTATGAATCGTATGATGGAAATATAATAAGTACGGATGATTTTGATATAGAAGTACCCGCTTTAAAAATTCCCGGGAAACCCGTGTATATTTCTGCAAGAGGTTCCGGTAATAGTGCTACCGTAACGGCTGGAATTTATAAAGATGGTGAGGGATGGGTCGATACCTACCTATATTACAACTTATCTAATGGTAAAATTTCCAGCATTACATGTAACGGCCCGCAATGTAAAGATTATTTTTCGTCCAGTATGCTAAGCAGTAACTAAGGAATCCACGGTTTAATAAACGCCTCGTACCACGCGGGGCGTTTTTTTTGGTTATACCACTTTGGGCCGCACGTTTTGCGGTAATGGTTCCAATAGTCCAAAGAAGGCTCTGGCGAATAGCGGAAATAATCGGTATAGGTCGGGCTTTCCACAACGCGCTTGATAAAAATCATTTCTTCCGGGTCGTAAAGATGGGAATTTGCCCATACATCTGGTTTTATTTTTTGCACCACCCGGCGGATGTGGGGATACATAGACTCATGCAGTTGTGCCGCATCCAACGTTTCGCGCTGCATAAGCGATACGTTGGGTTTGGCACTGGCCAATAAGTTGTTTTCTTTTAAATAATCAAAAACAGCTTCGTTTACGCGCAGAGAATTTTGTAATTGCTCATCTCCTTTTTTCTCGGTTTGTAAAGAATTGGGCCGGATGCGATGATAATAAGCCGGGCCATCCGTAATATATATGTGTTGAGTATGCGAAACAATCACGGCGTGGGAAAACAAGTCTGTATTATGCCGCACGCGGGGAAAATGTAAATCAATACGTTTTATAAAATTTGCGTCAAAAATTTTACCCCATAATGCCCATTGAAACCACATACATTCCGGCGGAATATGATACAACCCCGAACCGGGCAACTGTGTCCACCACAGTTCGTTTTCTTTTCCCGTTTTTTGTTTTTTGACAATTACCGTATTATTTATAACGAAATTGGTTTTGCTGCGGCGTATTTGGCGAGCCATATGAGCCACAAAAGTGGGGGAGATATAATCATCCGAATCTACAAATATGAGATATTTCCCTTTTACATGCGAGAGTGTTTCTTCCCGTGTGATAGCCGCTCCCTGATTGGGAACATGATGGTAAAGTTCAATGCGTTTATCTTTTTGGGCGTAGGTTTGTAATTTTTCATAAGTACCGTCTGTGCTCCCGTCATCTACAACAATTATTTGTAAATTCTTGTAGGTTTGGTTAAGAACGGAAGAAATACATTCGTCAATGTAAGGATCAACGTTATAAGTGGGTATGAGCACCGATATCATATCCGGTGCATAATACCGGCTATACCACGTCCACCCACCAAATCCTAAGGATATGAGTAGTAGCCCTATTAAGCAAAAACGCAGTTTTTTCATTTGTATTCGTTGTAAGTGACGATGTCTTCCAGTTTTGCGCGCGGGCGCGGGGCTGGGTTTTCGGCCGGATAACCGACGGCAAACAAATGTTCAATCTTTTTGCTTCCCGGCAATTTGAAAAATTTGGCAGCTTTTTTAGAATCTAACCAGCCAATCCAGCAGGTGCCCAAACCTAAATCGTGTGCGCGCAGCACAAAATGTTCGCCTGAAATGCCCTGATCTACTAAGAAAAATTCGGTGCTTCTAAAGAAATTACCAATGCGGCTAGTGAAATTTCCGCGGTCTGACACCACAGCCACCAACACCGGTGCTTTTTCGGCCCATTTGCTCATGGCATACACGCCGGAGAAGGCCTCTTTGCAAAAAGTTTCTTTTACTTTTGGGTCGTCTATCACAATATAATGCCATGGTTGGGAATTACAGGCCGACGGGGCTAAGCGGGCGGCTTCCAAACAGGCGTTGATTTTTTCCCGTTCAACGGGTTTATCTGAAAATTTGCGAATACTTCGTCTTTCTTTAATAGCTTTATCTAATTCCATAAGTTCCCCTTTTAAAAATATATTAGCAAAATAAAGGCTTGTTTTATAAAATAAATATATGCAATTTACAAAATATACCGGACTTGGAAACGATTTCATTTTTTTGGATACGCCGCAAGCTCAGGCCTTGCGCGACCCTTTTCACGCGGCTAAAGTGCTGTGCGACCGACATACAGGCATTGGGGCGGATGGACTCATTTTGTTGCTCCCGTCGGACAAAGCTGATGTGCAAATGCGTATTATTAATTCGGACGGTAGTGAAGCTGAAATGTGTGGCAACGCTTCGCGCTGTGTGCCGTTACACTTAGTACGCCACGGCTTAACTGCCAAGAGACAAATTACGCTGGACACTTTGGCCGGGCTTATTCGTACGGAAATTGTAGACGAAAAAAACGGACTTGTGCGGGTAAATATGGGAACGCCCCGCTTAATGCGTGGCGAAATTCCCATGGACGGCCCGGCAAACGAAAAAGCAATTGGTGTAACGTTGCAAGCGGCAGATCGGGAATTTACAGGCACGGCTGTTTCTATGGGAAATCCACACTTTGTGATATTTGTAAAAGATATCAATCTGGTGCTGCTTGAAAAGTGGGGCCCGGCCTTAGAAAATCATCCGGCTTTCCCGCGCAAGACCAATGTGGAATTTGTGCAAGTTTTAGATAATCAAACAGTGCGTATGCGCGTGTGGGAACGCGGTGCGGGCATTACGCAGGCGTGTGGTACCGGAGCATGTGCTACGGCAGTAGCATGCGTGCTAAACCACCAAACGGTGCCGGATATTACAGTCCAATTAGACGGTGGTAATTTACAAATTGCGTGGCCCGACCAACAAGATGTGTGGATGACCGGCCCGGCCCGGGAAGTTTTTAGCGGGGCGTATTTAGGAGATTTATGACACGTATTAATGAACATTATTTGAAATTACAAGGCAGTTATTTATTTTCTACGATTGCCAAAAAAGTAGCCGCTTACAAAATCGCGCATCCGGATAAAGAAGTTATCAGTTTAGGCATTGGTGATGTTTCCCAGCCGTTGGTGCCGGCTGTAATAGAAGCGTTGCATGCGGCCAGTAACGAGATGGGGCAAGCCGATACTTTCCGCGGATATGGGCCGGAACAAGGATATGCTTTTTTGCGGGAAGCTATTTTACAAGGGGATTATTTATCCCGCCATATTGATTTGCAAGCAGACGAGATTTTTGTAAGTGACGGGGCTAAAAGTGACGTGGCTAATTTTCAAGAATTGTTTGCTGCCGACTGTAAAATTGCGTTGCAAAACCCGGTTTATCCCGTCTATTTAGATACCAATGTAATGGCTGGACGCACGGGAGAATTTGTGCAGGGTGCGTATCAAGGAATTATTTATCTGCCTTGCACGGAAGAAAATCATTTTGTGCCGCAATTACCGAAAGAGCATGCCGATATTATTTACTTGTGCTCGCCCAATAATCCGACCGGTACCGCTATGACACGGGAAGAATTAAAAAAATGGGTAGATTATGCGAAAGAGCATAACAGCGTTATTTTGTACGATTCGGCGTATGAAGCCTTTATTTCGCAAGAAAACGTGCCGCACTCTATTTATGAAATTCCCGGAGCCAAAGAGGTGGCCGTTGAATTTCGTTCGTTCTCCAAAACGGCGGGATTTACGGGGCTTCGCTGTGCTTACACAGTGGTGCCCAAATCCGTGCAGGTAGAAACTGCGGCAGGGAGTAAACAATCTTTGCATGCGTTGTGGTTGCGCCGGCAAACTACCAAATTCAATGGGGTTCCGTATGTGGTGCAACGGGCGGCGCAAGCCGTATATACGGAGCAAGGGCGCGCTCAAACGCAGGCCGTTATTAAAGGGTATATGCAAAATGCCCGTGTGATTTTATCGGCGTTGCAACAGGCCGGTCTGACGGCTTTCGGCGGTGAAAATGCGCCTTATATTTGGTTAAAAACACCAAAAGGGGTGGATTCTTGGACATTTTTTGATAAACTATTAACAGAAGCACAGGTAGTGGGTACACCGGGTGTAGGGTTTGGCTCGTGCGGGGAAGGTTTCTTCCGGTTGACGGCGTTTAATACGCCGCAGCGTACGCAACAAGCTGCTAAGCGGGTAGCCCAGCTGGTGTTTTAGTGAGGAGAGATTTATGAAAAAAGGTTTTACGCTTATTGAATTATTAACGGTGGTGTTAATTGTAGCGGTGTTAACTTCTATTGCTTTGCCACAATACATGCGCGCCGCGGAACGTTCCCGCGCCACGGAAGCGATGTCTGTATTGAAAACATTTAATGATGCCGTGTATGCATATGCGGCGGGCCGCACCGGAGATACCGCTTGCCCGACGACATTTAATAAATTAAATGTTTCGTTAGCAGGCACCTTAAATGGTGACAAAAATGTATTAACTACGCGCGATTTTTCATATAAGTTAAATGGTGCCTCCAATGCCCCAATTCCCGGAACGACTTGTGCCAGTGTAACTGCTACCCGCCAAGGGGGGGATAAATATAATTACGTTATTTGGAACCCTTATAAAGTAGGCACGACGGGCAAAGGAGCTTCGCTGGCCTGTTGGAGTAGTAAAACCCAAAGCATTGATATTTGCAAATCGTTGAATATTTACTCCAGCACAAAACCTTATTAAGTAAATAATTTTACAAATTAACCTGCGACATTACTGTGTGTCGCAGGTTTTATTTTGTACACTATACATATGGGGTATCACAAATTATTAGTGCTCTCGTGCTGTGCACCGTGTTCTTGTGCGGCGCTTCAAACATTAGCTAAACAAGGCGTAGATGTAACGGTATTATTTTATAATCCTAACATTTATCCGTCGGCAGAATATATAAAACGGCGGGATGAACAGCGGCGCGTGTGTGAATACTTTGGCCTTCGGTTTGCAGAACTTCCTTATGAGCCGGAAGTTTGGGATAAAGAAGTAGCGGGCTTAGAAAACGAGCCGGAGCGTGGCCGTCGGTGCAGCGCGTGTTTTTATATGCGTTTACGCAAGGCCCAGCAGTATGCGCTTGATCACCAATTTGAGGCACTTACTTCGGTATTAGGGGTATCTCGTTTTAAAGATTTACAACAAGTAAATGATGCCGCCCGGCGTGCTTGGATGAGTGTCGGAAAACCCTATTGGGCGCACGATTGGCGCAAAGGCGGGTTGGATGAACTGCGCCGCGCCTTGATTCAGGAATTACACTTGTACGCGCAAGATTATTGTGGCTGTAAATATAGTTTGGCTGCCCGGCAGGCCAAAGAGGAGAAAGGTAAATGAAGAAGTGGGGAAAGAGAGCCGTTATTGTTGGGCTCATTTTGGCGATTTTGTTAGTGGGAGGCGAACTGACACTGCGGTTGTTGTCCTCTTCAGAGTGGATGCGCAAGCAAGTAGTAGAACAACTTTCTGAATCGGTCAACCGGGAAGTGCAAGTGGACCAGATGGCGGCCAGTTTGCGGGGAATTTGGTTGGATAACGTACTAATCGCCAATGAAGGTGGCTTTGAAAAAGGAATCATGTTTGCCATTGAAAAAGTGCGGGTGCGGCTGGCTTGGTGGCATTTACTGCACGGGCATGTCAAAGTGCGCTCGGTAGTAATCTGGGGGGTGCAGTTGCATATTTCCCGCGGCAAGGACGGCTCGTTAAATATAGCGTTGGGCGATGAATCAGAAACTAATTCCGTGGAGCCGTCGCAAGAAGAACGATCCGTACCGTTTGACCTAACTATCTCGCAACTGGAATTGGAGGACGTAACCCTATCCTACAAGGACGAGGGCTTGTCTTTATATACAAAAGTGGAAGGCGGGGCGCTTCAGATGCGGAATTTCAAATGGAATAAACCTGTTGAAGTGCATTTGTTATTGCCGGTATTTTATCAAACAGCGGAAAAATCTACCTCTTTTACGTTGGGCGCGGTGGGGCATGTGCATTTGGCCGAGTTGGATGCAACTCATATGAAGGCCGATTTTAAAAGCATTACCCTTCGCAAAGGCGATACATTTGCCGCGTTATCCGGTACGGTGCAAGATTTTACCAATCCGCAATTTAATTTGAAATTTACGGCTAAAAATATTTCCGATCAAACGGCTTTTCCGTTTGTATCCGGGTTGCCGAAATTTACGTTGGATCAGCTTGATTTTGACGCGGCAGGCTTGCTCCAGTTAGCAAAAAATCAAGTGCGTTTTTCTTCATTAAAAATTGCCCTTCCGGGCACTACTTTGGAATCTGCCGGAGTAGTAAATTATGCACCGGCTGTACAAGTGACCGGGAAAGGGACCTTATCCGTCAACGGAGAGGAACTGGCGAAAGGATTTTCCTGGGTGCGGCCGTATGCTCCCAAGGGCGAGCTGAATTTGCAAACTGAAGCGACCGAAAAAGAAATTACGGCTGATTTGCAGTTACGGGAAGGGGCTTTCTTTATGCCGAACGCAGGTCATTTTAAAGAAATAAATTCTTCCTTAACCTGCAGGGAAGAAACATCCTGGGATAAGGGGGAAGCGTCTTTTGAATTGGCGGGATTATTTAATAAAGAGCCGTTAGCTGCCAAGTTGGAAGCCCGTCAAACCCCGCAACAAATTACGCTTAACATATCGGGTAATGCAAAGAAAATAATTTTGCCTATCCCTGCCAACGCGGAAGAGGAGGATGAGGAAGAACTTGCGGAAGATTTTGACACACACCCCACGTTGGCTTCCACACAAGGGGCTTCGTGGCCTTTGGCGCCTATCTTCGTAAAAGCGGATATTAAGGTGGATTCGTTGGATTCACGCTATTTGTACGGTACGGACTTGTTGTTTAAGGCAGATATGGAATCGCTAACGCCGGATTTAAAACAAGCCCATGGCACGGTTTCATTACATGTCGGTGAAGGAAAGATTAAAGATTTGTATCACTTAACTGATGCGAACGCGTTAACGAAAGTACTTTTCTTATCGTTAAACGTGGTGGAAAAAGTGTTTAATAGTTTAAATGTACTGTCGGTGCTGGACGGTTTAACCGGGGACAATGAAGATGCCTCCGACACTGTGCTGCAGACGGTAGAAGGGCCCGACGGACAACCCATACAAATTGCCGTTCCGGCTAAGAAACAAAAAGTAAAAGGCAAGATGAATTTTGATAAATTCATTACGGATATTGTATTTACTCGGGGTGTTGCCTCTATTAAGGATGGGTCGTTTGTGTCGGACATGATGTCTTTTAAGTTGGACGGCACAACCGATTTTAATACCGAGAAATTGGATTTGACCGTCCGCGCCGCTCCCGGTAAGCACGAAGTGGACGGTATCTTGCCGCTCACGCTTCGTATTGGGGGAACAATGACCGACCCGCAAGGCGATATGAGTGTGGTTGGGTCTGTTTCCGCTCTTGTAACGCAAGGGGTTACGAATAACGTAGCTTCCCGTACGGTTAAAAAAGGTATAAGCGGGTTGTGGGGGATATTTAAGAAGAAGGGAGCTCCGGCGGAAACATCTGCCGAAGCCAACCCTGCCGAGGAAATATCACAGGAAAAACCCGCTGCGGAGGAGGCTACCGCTCCGGCTTTATAAATTGATTTTTTAGGTGTATTAATACCGGGTTTTGGCTTGATTTTTTGAAGTTCGTTCGCTATAATAATTATGTTGGGGAAGGATGTCTTTTTATAAAGGAGATTTTTAGTAAACATAGGGGAAATAACAGCCCCTTGGTGTGTTGTTGTATATCTGCCTTAAAAAGGAAAAAATTATGAAAAAAGCAAAAAAGAAAGCATTTACATTAACAGAACTGTTAGTAGTAGTAATTGTGATAGGTGTATTAGCAGCTGTTACGTTGCCCACTTTTAATAAAGTATTGGAAACCCGCAAAACAACGGAAGCGGAAGATGTACTCTCCGCGCTTCGCACGGAGCAGGAATATCGTTGTGCGATGGAAAAACCGTATGCGACGGATTTGAATCAATTAGATGCGATTGCCAGCAATACGAAAAAGAACTTTGATTACAAAGTAAGCACGGAAGGAAGCGGTATCAATAAAAAAGTAACCGGTTCTGAAGCTATCAGCCACGGTAAGTACAATTATGCGCTTCGTATGCCTTCGTATGCGGACGGACGCATTTGTTGCGACGGGCCCGACTGTAGCAGACTTAACAAAGATTATCCGTTGTGTACAGATTTAAAAGCGCGCGCGGATTACAAACAAGTGCCCGCAAACTGCGCCCCGGATGCAGAAAAGGTTGATGGCCCTACGGGCGGTGATGCTCCCTCTCATCTTTGTGGTCCGATGCCGGCGAATCTGATAGAATACAAACAATGCCCAGCTCCCACATGCGGGCGGCAAGTGAGAAATCCTATTTGTGATCAAAGCACCAGTTATCAGTGGAAACAAAGCAATGGAGAGTGGGATTCAAGTGCTTGTAGTTCAAAACCAGATCCCAAGGATACGGAGTATTGCGAAGATAAAGAAAACTCCGACGAATGCGGTACGATTACGTATAAAACAGTGTGCCAAAAAGTGCCTGATGAAAACGACTGGGCCTGGGACCGAGCAGTCGTAGACACTAATACGTGCCAGAAGAAGGAACCGGATGAAACGCACCCCTGCCCGGATGGCACAACGAGCACCAAAACGTATGAGTGTAAAGATCACGTTTGGGTAGAAAAATGGGATCCTAAAGAGTGCGAAGAAGAAAAGACTTATACATGTAAATCGGCTGCAGAATCCGGGGATTTTTCGTGCAAAGGGGACTTCGTGTATGACAGCACACAGAGAAGTAGAAAATTGTCACATGTAGAACCTGGTTTTGAGGATGATGAAGACAATTATATTTCTTATCAAGATTATTACGAAAACTATTGCTGTAAGTGCCCGGAAGGGAAAGTCTGGAAAACAGGGTTTACATGCGATTATTGTGAAAATGTGAGAGGTAAAAATTACAAGTATAGCGGTGGCAGATGTGTGCCAATATTTAAAGCAACCTCTACGAACTCACACGTTGCCTTCGGTGATAGATGGGGCGTGTATCATATGGCCGATACGGAATGGTGTTTTAACTGTAAAAATTCGTTTATCAATGCACCTACACAAATTTCTTCGTGTAGTTCCTATGGTTCTCCGCAGGAAATGTGCGATCGATCCTGTGACCCGACACAGTCCACCTGTATGGCAGCTTGTTACACAGGGGAGAGCCCCTCTTTTAGCGGGGATGGATATGAATTCGGTTACGCAAGTGGAGGAAGTTCTTCCGCGTCTTGCAGTGCTTGTTGCTGCAAAAGTGGTGGCTGTTGCGGCTTCGGTGGTGGGCAAATGTGTAATGGACACTTTGATAACTGGGCTTGCGCAGGTGGCGGTATGGGTGACACCGAATCATTCGGTTCGTGCTCCGGTGGTTGTACTGGCGTAGCACAAGCGAGAAGAAGTCGCACAGAAAGCCCTGCCAGCTATTATACGGATCCTAGCGGAAAGAAACTCTCGTCCGGTGTAAGATGTACAGCTTCTACCCAAGGATACCAATACTGTTCTTTTAGTGGTTCAGTAACCGTTACAGATTGTTATGTTCCAAAAGTTGCCTATGTATCCGGCTACACCTGTGGTAGTATGACTGCCAAAGGGCGGTGCTCCGGAGGATATGGGTATTATTAATATTCGTTAATACAACAACACTTGCAAGCAAACCACCCACTTAAAAAGTGGGTGGTTTTTTTCTTGCTAAGAGGTAATTTGTTATACTATCTATATGCAAGCATTTCTAAAGAAGTACCAAAATCTTATTCTGTTGCTGTTGTGGGGGCTTTGGGCGGCATTGGCCGTGCAAGGTTTGCCGCTACGCATTCCGTATATTGATGAATCTCACGCCTACAATATTGCCGCTAATACAAACCTGTTGGATTGGATTTTGCTCCCTAAATACGAGGGACATTTTTTCAGTTGGTTTTTTGTTTTAAAACTTACCAAGTGGCTAGTACCGCTTCCTTATCCGTGGGATATGTTCGTGGTGAATTTTATTCTAATGAGTGTATTTGTGTGGTGGGTGCTGAAAAAAAGCCCGCTGGCGTGGTTTGTCAAACTGCTGCTTATTTTCAGTTACCCTATCTGTTTTTTCTACAGCGTTTATGCACGGTGTTATTCCGTATTTTTGTTGTTGCTGCTTTTAACGTGCAATGCTTATCCGCGGCGGGTGGAGCGACCGGTAGTATTTTTTATTTGCCTATTTTTCTTGGCGCATACTTGCATCTTCGGCACGATAGCCGCTGTGGCTTTTGGGCTGATTTGGGCGCTTGATTTGTGGCTTGCTTACCGCAAAAAACAAGTGCCAGCGCGTACGCTATGGCTATGTGCCGGGCTTAGTGTATTAACAGGTATTCTGTTGTGGATAGAAACTCACCCGCATTACGTGCCTGTTTATAATATTCGGCCGGTATTTAAACAAGCATTGCCCCAATTTTCCAAATTACAATGGTCGCAAATCAGCGGTTACATTTTGTTTGGTTTGTTGCTTGTTAAAAATTGGCGTGTATGTTTTTGGTATGCCGCAACTATGCTTTCTATTGTGCTAATCCATTACAATATGTACCGGCTTACGTATTGGCATTTTACACTGTTTTATGTGTTTGCTATATTTTCGTTATGGATATATGATTGTAAAAAATACAAAAAAACAGCCATATTGCTTGTTGGATTATTAGCCGTTTTCTTTTACCAAGATTTACGTTATGATGAGCCCTTTTTCTATCGGTTTAAGTACGATTGGGATAAAACCTTAGTAGCGGATAATAAAGAAACTTTAAAAAATGCCACTGTGTTTGTGGGCACCTTGCATACGTCCGGCACGGTGCCGTTTTTGAATTTATTGGGCATTAAACCGATAAGTATGGAAACGGGTATGGAAATGTATTCTATGGAGAATTGGATATTAAAATTGATTACGGGAAAATTAAAGATAAAATAGACTTTTCTAAACCTACTTTGTTAATTGCTAAACGTTACGAAGTGTTGCGCCTGGTGTATTGGGATTATGATGACCGTCGTTTTGCGTTTGAAGAAATTGATTGTGCCCCCGGCGGACGCGAAATTATGCAGCCGTGTATTTTTAAGGTAATACCGGACCCTAACGATACACAGCAAGTAGTGCAAGAAGACGAAGAGGATTAAGTTGTTTTGTGGGAGAAAAAACTGCTTTACAAGCCTAAAAAAGAAATTTACAATAAAATGCATACAGCCCTTAGCGGGCCCAGAAGAGGAGAAAACATATGATAGGACCTATAATAGGTGTAGTAGTTGTCGTTTTGTTTGGATTATATTCCGTAGGTATTTATAACAGCCTGGTGACGCTTAAAAACCGGATTGACGAAGCGTGGAGCGATATTGAAGTACAATTAAAACGCCGCTACGATATGATCCCCAACTTAGTGGCCACCGTCAAAGGTTATGCCCAACACGAAAGCCAAACCCTGGAAAAAGTCATTCAAGCGCGTAACCAAGCCATGGCTGTTCCGGTGGATGGAAACAACTTAAAACAACTGGCTGAAAGAGAAAATGCGCTATCCGGCACGTTAAAATCGTTGTTCGCTTTAAGCGAAAGCTACCCGGACTTAAAAGCCAATGCCAACTTTTTGGAACTACAACGTGATTTGCGCGACACGGAAGATAAAATCCAAGCCGCGCGCCGTTTCTACAACAGCAATGTAATGGCTTATAATACCAAAGTGGAATTGTTCCCCAGCAACATTGTGGCGGGGCTGTTTCACTTCACTAAACGTGAATTTTTTGAATTGGGTGTTAACGAACAGGCGGCTCGTAATCCGGTTAAAGTAGAATTTTAACGGAGGTCCCTGTGCGTACCACTTACGACTTTATTGCTCAAAACAAGCGGCGAACCGTGCTGCTTGTTTTGTTGTTTCCACTGGTTTTTGCCTTGCTGGTGGGGGTGGTGTTTGGGGTGCTCTACTTGTTAGCAAGCGACCCTGCCGGTACACAATCTGCTCCCGTTTCTGTCGGGGCTTGGCAGATGACCTCCAATCAAGCTGAAATCGTAACCATGGCGGCCGCCATTGTCCCGGGCTGTTGGGTGTTGGCGGTAATATGGATTTTAATCTCCTATTTTACCGGGGATAAACTAATGCTTTCCAGCGCCCAGGCCATTGAAATTGACCGACGCGACCAACCGGAAATTTACCGCTTAGTGGAAAATTTATGCATTACCCGCGGTTTGCCCACGCCTCGTATCTACATCATAGATGACGATTCCCTAAACGCTTTTGCTACCGGGCGTGACCCGGAGCACGCTTCTGTCGCCCTGACGAAAGGCATTGTAAAAAAATTGGACCGCGTGGAATTGGAAGGGGTGATTGCGCACGAACTTGCGCACGTGGAAAACCGCGATATTCGTTTAATGCTTATTACGATTGCCGGAATTTCTTTCTTTACCATCGCAGGCGAATGGCTTCTGCGGATGAGCACCCGCGGCCGCAACCGAAAAAACGATGGCGCAATGGTTCTTATTCTGTTGGGGATTATTTGTTTAGTGTATGGATATTTCATGGCACCGCTGATACGCTTGGCTGTTTCGCGTCAACGTGAATATCAAGCGGATGCTACGGCCGCTTTAACCACCCGCAATCCGGGTGCGCTGGCCAGTGCCTTGCGTAAAATTTCATCCGATTGCCGGGTAGAAGTGTTGGATAACCGCGAAAGTATGGCGGCTATGTGCATTGCTAATCCCTTGGCGAGTGCCGGACTTTTCTCCAGTTTGTCGGGGTTGTGGGCCACGCATCCGCCGATTGAAAAACGTATCGCAGTTCTACTGGAAATGGATTCGCAACTGGGTCGTTAAAATAATAATTTGCCCAAAATAAAACGCCTGAAAAGGCGTTTTATTTTTTTTTATCTTCGTCAGAAACTTCAAAACATTCAAACGGTGCCATTTCAAACATGGCCGTAATCAGATTTAAGGGGATAATAGAAGAAATCATGTTAAATTCTTGGGCGGAATTATTATAACGCTTTTGAGCTCGTTGGATTTTGGTTTCGGCGTGCTGTATGTTTTCTTGTAATTTGGTAAAAGCGTTGTCTTGTTTTAATTCCGTTTGTTGGGACAGTTTGGCAAGAATTTTATTGAATGCATCGGAAATTTGGGCTTCCTCCGCGGCACGTTGCGCAACCGACCGGGCTGTTTTTAAATTTTCATGGGCTGTATTTAATTGGTCTAAATATATAGGGCCTTCTTCTTGCAAAGAGGCACCGTAGAGAGACAAAGCGGAAATAAACTGTGTCCGGTAGCGCAAAAGAGAATCAAGCGCTTGCCAATTTTTGTTAATACGTCTAGTTAATAAAGCAAATTTGATATAAGCTAGCACCAAAAGTAGTACAAATAAACACATCAAAATAAAAATACACCAAATAATCATTTTTACTCCTTTTCCCTATTGACTAATACACAGATTATATTTACAATGGAGGTAAGCCGAGCCCTCTTCAAAAAGTATAAAAATTAATCTACAGGAAATCAAGAGGTTCGGGCTGCCTGTTAGGGCAAACGTACTGGAGGAACTATGTTGCTGACGATTACGTCGTTTCTAGGTTTTACGGCGCTAGTGTTAGGGCTATCGTATTACCTAACTAGAAAAAAAGATGCATCCTCCTCGGAAGGCTACTTCTTGGCCGGACGGGGACTCACCGGGTGGGTTATTGCAGCTTCTTTACTACTCACCAATTTATCTACGGAACAAATGGTAGGGCTGAACGGACAAGGATATATGTTTAATATGTCCGGCATGGGTTACGAAGTGGTCGCTTCTATTACACTAATTACGGTATGACGCAGCGACGAAACAATTCGTCAACTTTTTATTTTTAGCTGGTTATGTACTTATCTTATTGCCGACCGTATTATATTCCGGTGCGATTGGTATGGGCGGTATTTTTGATATTATGGGCACGTTCCATTTATCGCCGATGATGGCCATTATTGTAGTGGTGGTGGCCATTGGTATTTTGGGCTGCTTGTATACAATTTTTGGCGGACTTCGCATTATGGCCGTGGCCGATACGTTAAACGGTATTGGGTTAATTATCGGCGGGTTAATGGTGCCGTTGTTTGCGTTGGCGTATGTGGGAGACGGTAATATTGTTGCCGGCGCTACCGAAATTATTAAAGCGCATCCCGAAAAATTTAACGCCATCGGCAGTGCTACTGACCCGGTGCCGTTTGCCACCCTGTTTACCGGTATGTTGTTGGTTAATTTGTTTTATTGGGGATGCAACCAAACGATTATTCAGCGCGCATTAGCGGCCAAAAATTTAAAAGAAGGCCAAAAAGGGCTACTTTTGGCGGCCATTTTTAAATTATTTGGGCCGTTGTACTTAATTATTCCGGGGATTATTGCTTTCCACATTTTCCAAAATAATCCGCTCGAAGTAGGCGATATGGCTTACCCGATGTTGGTAAAAAAAGTATTGCCTTTCTATTTGACGGGTTTCTTTGCGGCGGTGTTGTTCGGGGCTATTTTGAGTTCGTTTAACGCGGCGCTCAATTCTACTTCCACACTGTTTATGTTAAACGTTTACAAACCGCTTATTAACCCCCAAGCTACTGACCATGAACTCGTGAAAAAAGGAAAATATGTGGGGATTTGTTTGGTGGTATTTTCTATGTGTGTAGCCCCGCTTATCGCAATGGCTCCGTCGGGGCTGTTTAACTACCTGCAGATGGTAAACGGTTTTTACAACGTGCCGATTTTCACCTTAATTATTTTCGGTATGCTTAACAAAACCGCACCGGCTTGGTCTGCCAAGGCAACGCTCATTTTCTTCATGATCGTCTACGGCTTTACGCAGATACCGTTTGCCGGAAAAGAATCTATCCCGTTGTTAGGGCCACTTTCGGGTCTTCACTTTCTGCATATCTTGGCGATTTTATTTGCGATATCGGTGGCGTTTATGTATATCGCAAGCAAGTTTTGGCCGTCTCAAAACAAATATGATGACAGCAAAAATTTGAACGTAGTAGATACTACGCCTTGGAATATGGGAGTGACCGTTAGTATCGCTCTTGTGTTATGTGTATTCGGCGTGTATGTGCTCTTTTCCAGCTTAGGAATTGCGGCGTAAGATAGTTGATACTTAAAACGGGGGACCCAACGGTTCCCCGTTTTTTGCGTTTAGAGGGAAAAATAATTGTAAAATAATAACATATTTGTTGGTTTTAAATCTGAAAACTATGTCATTACCGCAAGAATTTATTTCTTATACTTCGGATTTGTTCGGCACAGAGCGTTGGCAACGCTTTTTGCGGGCTCTTGAGGAGCCGGCGGCTACCAGTATTCGTTTTAACCCTTGGAAATATCGCCAAGAGGCATTTTTTGCGCAATCTGCCCCGGTTCCGTGGTGTGAGCAGGGCTATTGGTTACAAGAACGCCCTAATTTCACGCTGGACCCGTTGTTTCACGCGGGGGTTTACTATGTGCAGGAAGCGGGCTCTTTGTTTTTGGACCATGTGTTACGGGAACATATTACCTCCCCGGTGTTAGCGTTAGATTTATGTGCCGCGCCGGGGGGAAAATCTACCCTGATGCGTGCCGCTCTGCCGAAAGGGGCTATGCTTGTTAGTAACGAGCCGGACCGCCGCCGCGCTAATATCCTTTTAGAAAATATGCTTAAACAAGGCCACCCGGACGTGCTGGTTACGCACAATTGTCCGCAAGATTTTAACAAAACCAATTGGATGTTTGATGTGATTTTGACAGATGTGCCTTGCTCGGGCGAGGGGCTATTTCGGCGTGATGAAGGTGCTATCAACGAGTGGAGTTTGGATAATGTGCAATTCTGCCAAAAACGCCAACGCCAAATTTTGCAAGATATTTGGCCTTGTTTGCGCCCCGGTGGATTGTTGATTTACAGCACATGTACTTTTAACACGCACGAAAATGAAGAAAATGTACGTTTTATCGCGGAAGAATTAGGCGCGGATATTTTGCCTGTTTCAACAAAACCGGAGTGGAAAATTACCGGGTCTTTGCTGGCCGGTTGGAATCAGCCGGTGTA
>CADBFX010000025.1:0-11278 GCA_902794125.1 uncultured Elusimicrobium sp.
GGCAGAATACGAGTTGTCTAGCGACATCATGGGTACGGCGTGTGTAATAGGCGTAAAGGTATTAACTGCTTTGCCGCCCACGCGTTGGGTAGGAGAATCGGCGGTGCGAAATTGGGGATATTGGTTTTCTAAATCACACAGTTTTTTGTAGAGTTCGTCATACTGCGTGTCGGACAATATCGGATTGTCCAAATTGTAATAAAGGTTGTTATGGTAATTGATCAACTTTTTGAGTTGTTCAATTTCTTCTTTCGGTTGCATACCGGTTTATTTCCGTTCTTTTTTCAGCTGGTCCAGTAAGCCGTTGATAAATTTGCTGGAATTTTCGGTAGAGAATTTTTTGGCTAGTTCAATGGCTTCATCTATAATTGCCGGAACGGGGGTGCGTTCCCGGCTAAATACCATTTCATACGTAGCCATGCGTAAAATGGAGCGGTCCACCGCACTCATGCGCGAGACGGTCCAATTTTTTGCATAGGTTGAAACCAGTTTATCAATTTCCGGCAAGTGTTTCGCTGTGCCGGTTACCAAATCTTGGCAAAAGGGGTAACAATCCCCCAGTTCTTTTTTGAAATCAGCCGTGTAAGAGGAAACGGATTCGCCGTTTTCCATTTTCATGCTGTCGGCGTAATAAAGCGATTGCAGGGCACATTCTCTGGCCATTCTTCGGTTGCTCATGTTTCTCCCCTTTTTGCCCATCAGAAGTTATTTTCATTTTAGCAAATTACGGAGTTTCTTGCTTAGCCTTCCTGCGAAAAGAACTAATTAGTTTTTGCCAGACGCAAAATTAAAGAGGCGTGTTAAAATAATCATACTTCTAAGGGGGGAAAAAAATGAGAAAAACAAAAATAATGGGAAGTCTATTTTTAACGATAGGATTTTTAATAGGCACGTCTTGCATGATGTGCCGGGCCGAGAAAAATCACTATTTTTCTAAAACGGTAGAAGACATAGCTCCGTTTCACACGCTACACGTAACGGGTACGGTGGAGGTAGATTTAGTGCAACGTCCTTCTGTGGTTGTTCGTATTAGCGGACCGGAGCAAGAAGTTTTAGCAGCAGACGTGCATATGGAAAAAGACACACTTTTTGTGGGGGCATCTTCTTCCGGGCGCGGGCATAAAAATCTGCGTGTTCATATAGCGGCCCCGGCGGTGTGGCAAGTGAAGATTTCGCAAGAAGCCGAAGTAAAAATAGTGGGCGCGTATGAAGTTGTTCAGTTTTCACTAGCGTTGCAAGAGCAAAGCGATTTTTCCGCGGACAGACTTCGCACGCATGGGCTAACTATTTCAGTAGCCGACAAGTCGGAAGCGGAAATTAACCGCATCGACGCGCACACCGTAAAGGCAAATGCCACGGGGCAAGGTGAAATTGAATTATCCGGCCTTGCGCAATTGGCGATATTGGAAAACGAAGGCACCGGCAAAATAGATGCGGCCGATTTGCGGGTGCAACGGGGTTCTGCTTCGGTTAAAAATAAAGGCGATATTAAAATTGCGGCGTATGAAGCACTAACCGCTGCGGTTTTTGGCCGAGGAAAAGTGTTGTATAAAGGGGAGCCGGTGCACATGGAACGTAGCGGCAATTTAAAGCGCATTTTACCGGATAACGATTAAAATTTTTCCTGGGCCTATGCAAAAAGGACCATAAGACCTATTGAAAAACTGCTGTTTTATCCGTAAAATATAAGGCACAAGGAGAATACTATGAAAAAAATAACAGCAGTTTTTGCCATGTTGATGGCCTGTATTTCTTTGGGTTTTGCCGAAGAACAGAACGATCCGTTCCTCTACAAGGGAGAATTGAACGCGGCGAAAGTAAAACAATATATTACAACCAGTAAATTTTTACCGCTTTCAATTAACGGATTAAACGCTTTTAACAATCCCCAAGAAAAGGCAGAGGTGGTAGCGATGGCGAAAGAACAAATTAACCGCCATCATAACTATATGGCTCACTATAATGCAGCCGTAGTATATTCGGTAAATGCAGAGCCTTATGGTCTGGATGAGTTTGTGCCTTTGAGCGATTCGGATGCGGCCAACGCTATTTTAAATGCCACAAAGGCTATTGAACTTGGTGCCAACAATCCCGCCCCGTATATGTATTTTCTGCGTGGCGATGTGTATATGAAACAAGGCACGGAATGGAATACTCCTTTAGGTGTATTGGATATTAAAAGCCATGATTATGCCCGCAAGGCATTGGCCGATTATGAAAAAGTAGCCGAGTTAAAGCCTTCTATTGCGCCGTATGGGCATATGGCTGCCTTGGCCGAAGCATTGCGGATGACAGGAAAAGCCGCTACGTACCAACAACGGGCGAATGCACAACAAGCGGCTATAGAACGTGCGGTAGCCGATCGGGCTTCTCATCAACGCCAGGCGCAACGTTCTGTGCGCAAGGGAGTGCAAGAAGAACAAAAGAAACAAATCCAAAATAACTTTTGGAGTAACTGGAGTTTGTTTAAGTAATTTGTAGTTGTTCAATTAAAAAATCCCCGGTTAAAACGGGGATTTTTTAGGTACAATAAAGATATGAAAGAAATACTTTTCGTTTGTATAGCGGTTCTTTTTGTTTTTGCTTGTGCCAAACCATCGGATGCGCCGCTTGTCGGTAACGACCGGGATGCACACAATTGTATCGGTTCGGCCGGGTATACATGGAGCCAAACGCGCGGATCTTGTTTGCGCGTATGGGAAGAAGGGTTTGCTTTGTTTGATACGCAAGATAAAAGCGCTTCTACGGCCGCATTTGTATTGGTGAGCGATAATTATGCGCAAATGGAAGTTTTTTTGCCTACACAACCCGGTTTTGTGCTTACGCAAAGCGGGGAAAATCATAACGAGTGGACTGCTCCCGGCCAGCTCTGGAAATTGGTGCACACCGAAGATGCTTGGCAGCTGTTAGAAAACGGCCGCGTGCATTATGAGGGCCGTCCGGTACAAGCCGATTGACACACTAAACGGGAAGTTGCTATAATATGAGTGTCCCAATAGGGGACTATTTTTTTCAAAGAATAATTAAATGGCCAGATTCGATAACAGAAGAGTCTTTAAGCAAGACCTATATTGCAGGAACCAAAATATCCGCGCCGCAGAAGTGCGCGTAATTGATTCAAACGGCACCATGTTGGGTGTCAAGCCGATTGCACAGGCCATCGCGCTGGCCAAAGAACAAGAGTTGGACTTAGTGGAAATTTCTCCCAACGCCCAACCTCCTGTCTGTAAGATACTCGATTACAACAAGTATGTGTACGAACAGGGAAAGAAAGCCGCGGAAGCTAAAAAGAAACAAGCCAAAGTGACGCTGAAAGAGTTGCGTATTAAATCGCGCATCGCACCGCATGATTTGGATGTAAAAATTCGCCAGATTGAAGAATTTTTACGCAAAAAAGATCAGGTTCGTTTCGTCGTAGTTTTCCACGGACGCGAAAACCAGCACAAAGAAATTGGTATCCAAATTTTGCAGGATACCGCCAAACGGTTAGAGCCGTTGGCTACCGTGGACGGAGGTTTGCAACAGTTAGGTAACCGCATGTCCATGACGTTTGTGCCGAAAAACTAAATAACAACCGTTTTTTCAGGTTCTTTTTGTAGTGACTACGTTCGGGGCTTGACCGGCTCCCGCCGTAGGTAGTGGAAAAAGAACTAGATTAACTAAAGGATAAACAAATGCCTAAATTAAAAAATCACAGCGGCGGCAAAAAGCGTTTCCGCAAAACCGCCACGGGTAAATTCACCCATAGAAAAGCCGGCAGAAAACACTTGTTAACGCCTGTTTCTGCCTCCAGAAAACACGACATGAGAAAGACCGGTGTCATTACGCCCGAGTCCAACAAAGGGAAGATCTTGGAAAAATATCTCCCCATGGCCAAATAAGAGGATAGAAACATGAGAATTAAATTCAGCGTTCCCAGACACGCAAGAAAGAAAAAAGTATTGAAAAGAGCCAGCGGCTATTACGGAGATAAATCCCGCCGCTTACGCATGGCCACGCAGCAACTGGATAAATCCGGTGTGCACGCTTATGTGGACCGCAAAGACAAAAAAACCACCTATCGCCAAACGTGGATTGTTCGTATCAACGCCGCGGTGCGCGAAGAAGGTTTGTCTTACTCTAAATTCATCAGCGGACTGGCCAAAGCCAACATCACGCTTAACCGCAAGATGCTTAGCGAAATGGCCATTAAAGACCCGGTTTCTTTTAAGAAATTGGTAGATGTAGTTAAAGCCGCCAAATAAGCTAACGGTGTTTTTGAACCAGCCCTCAAAAAAGGGCTGGTTTTTTTTGCGTTTTGGCCGATAATATATAAGTAGGGATTTTCTTGTAATTGGTTGTATTTTTTTGCTAAAGTGAGTAAAAGGCGTTTTGTTGTATAGCACAAATTTATAAAACGCCGGGAGAAAGAAAATGAAACGGTTTTTATTTGGGTTATTAGTAGCCTTGCCTGTGTGCGCTCTTGCGGCAGACAAAAAAAATATTAGCATGGTTACCTACTTCCCGGTACCGTATGTGGCGTACAGCACGGTGAATGTAGATAATAATATGGATATCGGTCTCGGGTCGGCCGCCACGTTGGGTTTGGGGAATGAGGATTTAGCCGAAACAGTTTCTCCCTTGGATGTAAGCGGATTTATTAACGTGAAAGGCAGTTCGCTTACGCTAAACGCGGGTCATGCAAGTTTTCTTGGTGTTGACGCCACTAATGTAACCTTGGGTGGAGACACTGGCGAAGCAAACCTTACTTTTAACAGAAATCTGCGGGCCAATACGATTGATGCACTTGGTTTTGATTCCGTTCAAACAGAAGTCAAAACGTTAAACCTGGCTGGATACACCTTCCCCAGTTGTAAATCTGCAAATCCATCCAGCAACGGCTATATGTACTGGACGAATATGTCTTTAACCAATAACGCGTCGGATGTTGCTACATTCTTAACGTGCGGTAAGTACGCAAAGCCGGACACCGGTAATTGTACGGCTTCGCGTGAGGCTGTGAGCTCTTCGGGCCAGGCAGATAACTGCAACGGCGATGCTATTAATAAGTGGACGGGGGACATTTGCGACGAACAAAGAAACAAGAGTTGCGTGGACGTATATAGTTCTACAAGTTCTCTCGCTGGATTTTCAGGTGTGACCGTACCGATAGGAATGAAAACCGGCCAGATTAGAGTGGGGGCAACAGTAAGTGGAGCGACTTCTCAAGTGGGAGGAGGGAGTTCTCAGGTGGTATCAGGAGAGACTCCGCAGGTAGGAGGAGGAGATGGCTACGTAATAAACCAACAACAAAATTTTTGTTACCCCGCTTGTAAATCGAACGAACTTTGTTCATGTCGTAAAACAGGATGTGAGTGTATTGGAGTAGTAGGACCAGGCGGCGGTGGATATCAAATCCACCCTGATGATTATGGCGGAAAAGATGATCCCATCACCACAACAACACCTGCTTCGGCAGAATTGGTAAAGTGTGTATGTACTACTCCGGTGATCACAAAAACTTGTGCGCAGTGGAATGATGCCTCTAGCTTAACAACCCAATGCGCGGCAGGCGGTAAAGTGTATGATTCTTCCAAAAATTCCTCCAAAAAAACCGCTTCTCCGTCAGAGTGCTGTAGTACCTGTCAGGAGGCGTACGGCTCCAACTATACGTGGAATTCTTCGTCCAAAGAATGTGAAGATAGAAGTTTCCACGAAACAATGTTATCGGGGTATGTAAGATACAAAATTGTTCCGAGCGGAGAGGAAAATAACCCCATTTATACTATTACGGATACCCCTTCCCAGGGAGCGATGGGACCTTTTGGCGCAGGAACGGTTATGGATCAATTTAAAAGAGGTGGTACAGAAGCGTGTTTGTTATACTTTTTGGATGACAAATATAGCGAAAATAGCCCGGGATACGATTACAGTACAAAAATCTATCCGTGTCCGACGCAAAGAAGCATCTGTGATTCCTGTGATGTTACTAAAGATAGTTGCTCGAAAAAATGTTACGATGCTGATGCGGGGTGGTATAGTTTCCTGGATTATCGTATTACTGCCAATGGGATGGCGAGCTACGTTCCTGCAAGTGGGACGGTAAGTGCCCCTGCTTCAAACAGCACAGCAGTGATTTATAACGGAAACGGAACTCAGCGGCAGACAAGTTCTGGATGTGTTTATGGGGGATGTTCAACGCAACCGGAAAAAGCCCCATCATATGATATAGATTGCAGTTATTCCGGGGTCAATGGTGCATATTATAGACAGTCCGGTAGCAGAACGACCTCCTGTACATGGGTGAATTGCGGAAATGGGACGACTTCTTTTGACGACCCAATCTATTGGAACTCCGGCTCGTCTTGGGCGTCCCCGTTAGTTTACTATAACCATAGCATCAAAGGTTGTACAAGAAATTAGTAAAAAATAAATTATAGAAATATAACGGGCGCTGGGTATCCAGCGTCCGTTTGTATGTTACTTTATGAAAGATAAATTTTATTTTACTTCGTTTTTTTACAAACATTTTGATTGTTTGTTACTCGTTCTTTTATGCTTTTTGTTTGGCTGTTTTAGCGTGGGATATGGGCAGGATGTAGGGTGGGATATCACCAACTACCACCTGTATAATCCTTTTGCTTTTTTAACCGGGCGATTTAGTAAAGATATTATGCCCGCTACTATCCACACTTTTTTAAATCCGTTGCTAGATATTCCGTATTATTTACTGGTTAGATATTTTAATAATTATCCGCGTTTTGTGGCCTTTGTAATGGGTCTGCCGGGCGGCGTGTTGGCTTTTTTTGTATATAAGATTAGCTGGTTTTTGTTGGGGCGAAAAGGTGCGCGTGCCGAAGCCATTGTGGCTACCGGGGTAGGTATAACCGGGGCGATGGTTATTTCTCAATTAGGGATGACTTCCAATGAAATTCCGTTAGCGGCTATTTTGTGTGCTTCATTTTATTTATTACTTAAATTTTTATTTGAAGAACAAACAGTATCTTTTTGCTTTTGGAGTGCGTTTTTAGCTGGCAGTGCGGTGGGCCTTAAATACACGGCGGCTCCGTTTGTAATTGCGTTAACGATTGCGTTTTTAATTAATTTGCCCTGGATAAAAAGACCGTTTCGGTTTTTAATGTTTTTTGCCTTGGGCGGACTTGTTGGTTTCTTGGTCACAAACGGGTTTTTTATGTGGCGGCTTTGGCACGCGTATGATAACCCGTTCTTCCCCTTCTTAAACGGAATTTTTAAATCGCCTTTCTTTGCCCCTGTTAATTTTGATGAAACCCGCTTTTATCCGCATTCTCTGGGGCAATGGTGGTTCTATCCCTTTTATTGGATACATAAAAGTAACGGCTTGGTAACCGAGCCGCGGATTTACTTGGCCGATGCGCGCTTTGCCGCGGCCTATATAGGGACGATTTTGCTCTTTGTGCGTTTTGTGTGGGATTGTGTGTTTAACCGCCAAGATAGCGCCGCTTTGCGTGAAAAAGCAGTTTTGCTGGTGTTTGTTGTAATCGGTTACGTGCTATGGTTACGGTTTTATTCGGTGTTACGCTACGCGGTCGTGTTGGAGGTATTAGCCGGAGTGTTGGTTATATATGCGCTACGGTGTTACCTTAAAAACGGCTGGGTGTTAGTTCTTTCTTTGGGCGTGTTGGGTTCTGTGATGTACAAAACGCATTATCCTTCTTGGCGGCGTGCGCCTTATACAAAACAAGTAATTGAAATTTACAATCTGCCTTCGGTACCGGAGAATGCCCTGATTGTATATTACGAAGAAGGTTTAGCCTTTTTGTCTATGTTTTTCCCAAAAGACGCACAATTTATCGGTGGTATTAAATTGCCTATAAATGACTATCCCGGTCTGTTACTACAACAGTTGGCCAAACAGCGTAATGCTCTACCGGAACAATATTATAGATACCATTTTAAAGAAGTATCTAAACAAAAAATTTTGGCGCACGACGGGCCTATCTATATCGTAGCAACGCCTTGGTTTATGATGCTTCATCCGATTACGTTGACTCCGTACGGATTGGAAAGGACCCATGAGCCTTGTCCGGAGTTTAATGCCAATATCAATTCTTATTCGGACGGCTGGGCTATGTGCAGGGTACAAAAATTATCTTCGCCGGTTGCGCAAGAGCCTTTATAAAATCATCATGCTGTCGCCAAACGAATAAAAGCGGTATTTCTTTTCCACGGCTTGTAAGTAGGCTTCGTAGATAAAATCTTCTCCCGCGAAGGCACTTGTCATGCACAAGGGCGTAGAGTCCGGAAAGTGAAAGTTGGTAATCAAACAATCAATGCCTTTAAACTGATATCCCGGATAAATAAACAAATCCGTCCATTTTTTGCCCGCGTGCGTGATGTGGTTTTCGTCTGTAAAAGTTTCCAGCGTGCGTGTGCTGGTGGTGCCGCACGAAAAAACACGCTTCCCCGCCGCGCGCACGGCGTTTAATGTGTTTGCTGTTTCTTCAGAAACTTCGCCTAATTCGGCCAACATTTTGTGTTCTTGCGGCTCGCCGCGAAGCGGCTTAAATGTGCCCCACCCTACGTGGAGTGTAATGTAGCAGATATGCACGCCTTTATCTTTTAGTTTTTGTAAAAGTTCCGGCGTAAAATGAAACCCGGCCGTCGGTGCGGCAATAGAACCTTTGTATTTAGCATAGACGGTTTGATAGCGATCTTTATCGGTTTCAATGCTGGCGGTCATGCCGTTATGTTTGCGGGCTTTTTCAATATATTGCGGAAGTGGCATTAAGCCGTGCGCGTCGCAAAACGGCAAGATGTCATCTTGATTAAATTCCAAAACAGCCTCATTGTTTTCTGTTTTTCCAAGCACCTTGGCTTGTAAACCGTCGCCAAAATCCAGCGTAATTCCCTCTTTATAATCGCGCGTGAGCACGGCCCATGTGCGGGAATTTGTTGTCGGGCGCACAAGCAGTACTTCTACTTTCCCACCGGTAGGTTTGTGTGCAAAAAGTTTAGCGGGGAATACTTTGGTGTTGTTGATTACAAGTGCATCCCCGGGGTTAAAATACTCGTGGATATCGCGAAAAATGCGGTGTTCAATGGTGTGCGTGTCGCGGTGGAGCACCATTTGGCGTGACGAGTCGCGCGGGGTGGCCGGTTGCTTGGCAATCAGCGGGTCTAAATCTAACTGTTTAAATCGTTCAAAAGCCATAGTTATTTAATGGGGGTAATGAGTGCCCCGGGATAGTAATTTTTTAAAATCTGCTCGTACGTTTTGCCTTTTTTAGCCATGCCGCTTGCGCCGTCTTGGCACATGCCTATCCCGTGTCCGTATCCCTTACCTTCAAAATGAACTTGTTGTCCGCTTGTGCTAACGCGGGTGATTTTACAACTGCGTATTCCGGTAGATAAACGAAATTTGGGGCAGGAAACTTTTTTACTGCCTTTTGACGAGCGAATCGTTAAATAGGTGGCCCGGCCGGTGTTTGTTTTTTCGGCAACTTGTACACTTTTTAACGTGCCGGTAAGACCCACGCTTTTGGCATACGCCATTACTTTGGCGGCGGATACATTCATTTGCCATGTGAAACTTTTGGAGTGACTATCGTAACTGCAGGATGCGCCGGAGAGCGGTTTTAACGACGAAGCACCAAAATTCCAACTGCGCACATCATCCGTTCCCCCGCCGCAGTTGCCGTGATAATAGGTGTAAAATAAAGCGTTGTTGTAAGTGAGCACTTTGCCGCGAGTTCCGTCCACAGCTTTGCGTACAGAATCGTACTGTTTGCCGCCGCCTTTGTACATTTGGCTGCGCACGTCGCTATACAAGTCAAAGTTTTTATTTTTTACATTTTCCAACGTTTTTAACGTGTAGGTGCGTGCCGCAACGGCTTGTGCTTTGAGGGCTTCTAACGGCCACGTATAATTCATTTCATACGGAAGAACGCCGTAAAGATAATTTTCTAAATCTACGTGTTCCACCAGTAAAAAGGAATTTTTTGTCGGTACGATAAAAAATTTCCCTGCGTAGGTGTTATTGTTCCAAGTAAGTAGCGTGTTTTTAGTGGGTTCAATGATAATAGATTGTTCTGCCTTTAATGTGCCGACTTGCACTTTGCCGCCCCCTAATGTGCGCACGGCTAACGTGCCGGCGGCGGAAACCTTATATTTTTTGTCTAAATTTTTTGTGTAAACATACACCTGCCCGGAATGTTTAATTGAAGAAGACGTTTGTTTTTCTGCTAATAGTACTCGGACGGTTTTAAGCGACGGTTTTTGTTCGGTCGCGGGGGCTTGGGAAGGGGGTTCGGCTTCTTTTTTTTCTTGTGTTTGGGGTGCTTGAATAATGGGACTATCGTTAGCGGCAGTTGAAGAAGCTGTTTTTCGTTGCGAGGGCACCATGCACGCCGTAGCGAGCAGGGCTAAAAAAGTGCAAACGAGAAGACGGGCAGCGTGTTTCATGCGGCTAAAATAATAATTCTGTTTGAAGTTTCCGGCCCATATGTTCATAGGCCTTGCGCGTGGCAACGCGTCCGCGCGGCGTGCGGGCAATAAAGCCGGCTTTAATCAAGAAAGGCTCAATTACATCTGTTAAAGTATCTACCGATTCGGAAACGGCAATTGCCAAGTTTTCCACACCCACCGGTCCGCCGGAAAAACGGTCAATAAGTGCCTCTAAAATGCGCTTATCTACGCTGTCTAACCCTTCGGCATCAATGTCCAGCGAGTCCATAGCGGTTTGGGCAATTTCCTGCGTAATAATGCCTTGTCCTTTTACTTGCGCAAAATCGCGCGCACGGCGTAGCAAACGGTTTGCGATACGCGGCGTGCCACGGGAGCGTTTGGCCAGTTCGGTTAGTCCCGCCCGGTCGGCTTCAATATTAAGCAGTCGTGCGGAGCGTTCCAAAATATCGGTAATTTCCGGCACTTCATAAAAACCTAAATTAAACACAATACCAAACCGGTCGCGAAGCGGCCCGGTCAGTAATCCGGAGCGCGTGGTAGCACCTACAAGTGTAAAACGCGGAACAGCTAATTTTAAAGTGGTGCTTCCGGCACCCTTGCCGGTGTTAATAAAAAACGTAAAATCTTCCATAGCCGGGTATAATGCTTCCTCCACGGCGGGGTTTAAACGGTGAATTTCGTCAATGAATAAGATGTCCCCTTCGGCAAGTTCGGTGGTTAACATGGCGGCCAAATCGCCGGGGCGCGCTAAAACAGGCCCGGAAGTTACCTTGATGTTTACACCCATTTCGTGGGCTAAAATATTGGCTAAAGTGGTTTTCCCCAAGCCGGGCGGCGCGTAAAAAAGGCAGTG
>CADBFX010000025.1:11318-11718 GCA_902794125.1 uncultured Elusimicrobium sp.
GGGCGCAACGCCGCTTCCAGCCCAGCGGACTCGTCGGGCAATTGAGTGACATCTAAAATTTCATTTTGGTTGCTCATTTTTTCAGTACCCGCAGGGCCTCTTTAATAATATTTTCCAACTTATCGTTGGGATTAATACCTTCGGTTTGGAGTTTATCTATTGCGCGCCGTGCTTCTGCGGCAGAATATCCTAAAGCGCCCAACGCTTCCAACACGCCGGACAGATACGGAGCGTCGTCCAATACCTTAATTTTACTTTCGCCTTGGATGGAAACAGTATCCATTTTATCTTTAAGCGAGTTAATTAATTTTTCGGCGGTTTTAGAAGTAAAACCGAAAATACCCGTTAAAATTTTGGGATCGCGCTTTACAATAGCATTATGAAAATCGGCTACCGAGCG
>CADBFX010000026.1 GCA_902794125.1 uncultured Elusimicrobium sp.
TATCGCGGAAGAATTAGGCGCGGATATTTTGCCTGTTTCAACAAAACCGGAGTGGAAAATTACCGGGTCTTTGCTGGCCGGTTGGAATCAGCCGGTGTACCGTTTTATCCCAGGTACGACGCACAGCGAGGGGCTTTTTATGGCGGTGCTTCGCAAAAAAGGAGTTCCGGCGGGACCTACTATGTTGCCCGTTTCTGCCCGTCGGTATGCGCAAGGGCATCGATTGATACATTTATTGTCGGACGGGATTCCTCAGCCGGAGCAAAAAGGGAAGGAACAAATCCCTACTGCCGCGCAAGCACTTTCCTTAAATTTATCGCCGGATGATTATCCGCGGGTGGAACTTTCGTTAGAACAAGCACAACGCTATTTACACCGGGAAGCTTTGGTGTTGCCGGGCACAACCCCGAAGGGGTTTGTGGTAGTGACGTATGCCGGATATCCGCTTGGGTTTATGAAAAACTTGGGCGACCGCGCCAACAACTTATATCCCAAAAACTGGGCAATTCGTAAGTTGTAATGGAAAAAATCTGAACAAAATTAATGTTCTTAGTAGGGTGTTTTTCTGATATGCTACAATAAACAAGAGGTGAAAATATGAAAAAAATACTATTTGTGTGCGTGTTGGTTTTTAGCAGCATCTTCCCTGCCGCCGCTGATTGTGTGCGTGTTGGTTTTTAGCAGCATCTTCCCTGCCGCCGCTGATACAATCTCTACCGATAAAAGCGGTTTTGACAAAATTTATAACGTCATTGATGATGCCGTATTTGATTTGCGTTATTATTCCCCGTATAACTTCACGGGACACAAAATACGGGGTTACAAAGCCCCCGTTGCCTATATGACCAAAGAGGCCTTGCAAGCCTTGGCGGTGGCCGCGGCCGATTTGCGTGCGCAAGGATACCGTATTTTAGTGTGGGATTCTTATCGCCCGCAAAAAGCGGTGGACCATTTTGTGCAGTGGATCAACGACCCGAACGATCCGGGCGATAAAAGTTTCTACCCGACGCTCCAAAAGTCGGACCTGATTGCCGGAGATTACATTATGCCCAAGTCCGGTCATACGCGGGGCAGCACGATTGATTTGACGATTATTCATCAGGATGGTTCTTTTGTGGATATGGGGGGAACGTTTGATTTGTTTAGCCCCATTTCTCACCCGGATTATAAAAAAATAACAAAAAAGCAAAAACGCAACCGCCAAATTTTGCGCGATGCTATGATAAAAGCCGGTTTCCAGGGGCTAGATTCCGAATGGTGGCACTTTACGCTTAAAAACGAACCTTATCCGGACACTTATTTTAATTTTGACGTGGAGTAATGATATGGCCACCCTTCGCACTCATATTTTGGGGATTGATTTTGAAAATCCGTTTTTGTTAGCTTCCGCACCGCCGACGGCTCAAATTGAAAGCATTGATAAAGCCTTTGAAATGGGCTGGGGCGGCGCCGTGCTTAAAACTATCACGCCCGACGATTTGGAAATGAATGAGGCCAGTTTGCGCTATGCCGTTCTGCAAGATAAAAAGCGCATAATCGGTTTTCAAAATATTGAACTGTTAAGCCACCAAACCGTAAAATACTGGTGTGACGGTATTAAGTATTTAAAACAAAAATACCCCACCAAAGTGATTATTGCCAGTATCATGGCTCCGGTAGATAAAACGGCCTGGCAATCACTTATAAAAACTTTCAATGACACGCCCGCAGATGCATTTGAACTCAATTTTTCGTGCCCGCACGGTATGCCGGAAAAAGGTATCGGTATGGCGATTGGAACGGATGCGGAAATTTCCGCGCAAATTACAGGTTGGGTGAAAGAAGTGGCCCGAAAACCGGTATTTGTTAAACTTTCGCCCAACGTAACCGATATCGCCGCGATTGCCCGCGCAGTTGAAAAAGCCGGCGCGGATGGTTTGGCCGCGATCAATACAGTACAAGGATTTATGGGGCTTGATTTAAATACGTTGCGCCCGGTGCTGGATGTGAACGGGAAAACGACCTTTGGCGGTTGTTCCGGCCCAATCGTTCGCCCGATAGGGCTTCGTTGCGTAGCGCAGATACGTCACGCCAGTAATTTGCCGATTTTGGGGCAAGGAGGCATTTCCACGTGGGAAGATGCCGCCCAATATATTGCCGCCGGTTCGGATGCGGTGCAAGTCTGCACGGAAGTAATGCTTAATGGTTACAAAGTAATTGGCCCGATGTTAAAAGGATTAACCGGTTATTTGGAAGAAAAAGGATTTACAGATATTTCGGCCCTAAAAAATAAAGCAGCGGAGCAGATCATTCCCCATGAATCGTTGCAGAAAAAACCGCTTACCTATCCGCAAATAGATAATGAAACGTGCAGCCGTTGCGGAAAATGCGTAATGATTTGCCAAGAATCAGAACACCAGGCGTTGCAATTAAACGACGGGTTTGTTGCCGTTGATAAAACGCGGTGTGTGGGATGCGGTTTGTGCCGCTTTGTTTGCCCGATGGGTGCGATTGCGTCTAACCGATAAATTACCTAAAGGAACATAAATATGAAAAAATTGAATTTGGTTTTGTTTGCGTCCGTTTTGTTACTGACGGGGTGCACACATCAACTTAAAAAGGACAACCTCTCTCTTTGGAATAACACGGCCCCGGCTAAACAGGCACTTGTCGGTTATATCAAAACGGTGACGGATAAAAAATCGCCTGATTTTATCCCGGTGGAAAACCGTATTGCCGTGTTTGATTTGGACGGCACGCTCATTTTGGAAACGGACCCGACGTATTTTGACTGGGCGTTATTTGAACACCGCGTGTTAGACGATTCTACCTACAAACCCACCAAAGAACAATTAGCGGCGGCCAAGAACTCGCGCGAGAAAGGCATTTTCCCACCGTTAAACGATAACCGCGAGAAAATGGTTTCCGAAGCATATAAAGGGCTTACCGTGCAGGAATTTTATGATTTTGTCCGCTCGTTTATGCAGGAAGACCAACCCGGCTTTGAAGGTATGAAGCGGGGAGATATTTTCTATAGACCTATGTTGGAAGTAGTAGAATATCTTGTAAAAAATAAATTTACGGTTTACATTTGCAGCGGTACGGACCGCTTAACCGTTCGCCCGCTTATTGAAGAGAATATGCCATATATCCCTAACCGCCAAATTCTCGGGTCGGACAGTACGATTTTGGCCAGCGGCCAAGGGAAAGAGGACGGCCTGGTGTATATGTTTGAAAAGGGCGATGAACTTATTTTGGGCGGCAAAAATCTTGTGAAAAATTTGCAAATGAACAAAGTGTCGCTTATTGAGCAAGAAATCGGCGAGCAACCGGTGTTGGCTTTTGGCAATACGTTTAGTGACGCGAGCATGTTAAATTACACGATTAACAACAATAAATACAAAGCATTGGGTTTTATGTTGGAGTGTGACGACTTGGAGCGCGAGTACGGCAATATGGAAAAAGCCGAAAAAATGCGCGCGGGTTGCGAAAAATACGGTTGGATTTGTGTTTCCATGCGCGATGATTGGAAAACCATTTACGGAGATGGCATCAAGCGCAGATAAAATAAACGATCTGAAAACCGCCTCCAAAAGGAGGCGGTTTTTTCTGCCAAAGGTATGTAGAAAGTCCATAACAAAAAACGTTATAGATAATGTGATACAATAAATTTATGAATATTTTATTTATCAATGCTTGTCCACGAACAGATTCACGCACGAAGATTCTTGCAGATTATCTTTTAACTAAATTGAGTGGCAATATCCAGGAGCGAAACCTTGCAAAAACCACCCTTTTGCCGTTAAGTGAAGACCGGCTTGAACGCCGAACCGCACTAGCCGAGAAGAAAAATTTTAATCATTCCTTATTTCAGTTAGCTAACGAATTTGCCGCGGCAGATATGATTGTAATTGCAGCTCCGTTTTGGGATTTATCGTTTCCGGCATTACTAAAGATTTATATTGAAAATATCAATATCGTCGGTATCACCTTTGCTTATAACAAAGACGGTACCCCCTATAGTCTTTGTAAAGCAAAAAAGCTCTATTACGTAACCACCGCCGGAGGGCCTATTGTAAATGATAACTATGGCTACGGTTATGTAAAAGAACTTGCGCAGAACTTCTATGCTATACCGGAAATATATTGTATCAAAGCTGAAAATTTAGATATTGAAAATGCAGATATGGAGCAAATTATGCACGATACAAAATGCCGCATTGATACCCTGCTGGAAGAAAAACATCTATGATTAGTTTTTTTACTTGCTTAGTACTTCTTATTCTTTCTTATTTCACATACGCAAAATATGTGGAACGTGTTTTCTCTCCGACCAAAGACCCGACGCCGGCTGTGCGGTTTGCCAATGGCGTAGATTATGTGCCGATGCCTCTTTGGCGCATGGTACTTGTGCAACTGTTGAATATTGCGGGGTTGGGCCCTGTCTTTGGAGCCATTTCCGGTGCGTTGTGGGGGCCGAGTGTGTTTTTGTGGATTACCCTGGGAACTATTTTTGCCGGTACCGTGCACGATTTTTCTTGTGGCTTTTTATCTCTTCGTAATGATGGAAAATCTATCGCGGAAATTACAGGCCTTTATCTGGGGCCGAAGATCAAAATGTGTATGCGCATTTTCAGTGTAATTTTGCTCGTTATGGTGGGAACGGTGTTTGCTGTGGGGCCGGCTAATTTACTGGTGTTTTTATTCAAAGGGCATGTAGCAGCGGGCAGTTTTTTGACAAATGTCTACTTTTGGCTGGCATTTATTTTCCTGTATTATTTTTTAGCTACTTTTCTTCCTATTGATAAAATTATTGGACGGTTTTATCCGTTATTTGGCATTTGTTTGCTACTCATGGCCTTGGGGGTATCCGGCGGGTTATTTTTGCAAGGGTATCATATCCCGGAAATTACTTTTCATAATTTACATCCGTCGAATTTACCCATTTGGCCGCTTATGTTTGTAACGGTGGCCTGTGGGGCTATATCGGGGTTTCATGCAACACAATCTCCGCTGATGGCGCGGTGCATTACCAGTGAATACCAATCACGCCAAGTATTTGCCGGCGCTATGATTATGGAAGGAATTATTGCGCTTATTTGGGCGGCTGCCGGGTGTGCTATTTATGAAAAGACAGGCGGCCTAATGACCGGTTTACAAGAAATGTTGGCGCGTACCGGCCAGGCGGGTGTGGTATATGATATTTGCTTAAAAACAATCGGGCCCTTGAAATGGGGGGGAATTTCGTTTGGATTATTATTTGTAATGATTGGGGTAATTATCTGTCCGATTACTTCGGGAGATACGGCTTTTCGCGCTTCTCGGCTGGTGCTGGCCGATTGGTTTAATGTGGACCAAAAACCCTTTTTAAAACGCTTGCGTTTGAGCGTGCCGCTCTTGCTAGCCGGCGTTATTATCAGCCAATTACCATACGATGTAATATGGCGTTATTTTAGTTGGTCTAACCAAACATTAGCGATGATTGTATTATGGGCCGCAACAGCGTATCTGTATAGAAAAAGAAAACATTACTTTATTACGTTTGTGCCGGCTGTTTTTATGACGGCAGTAAGCGGAACCTACTTTCTGATTGCGCCGGAGTGCTTGCATTTACCCGCTATAGTGGCCTGGCCTGTAGGGCTTATATTAACGGCGTTTATTTCAGCCTACTTTTTAATAAATATGAAAAAGGGAGAATGAAATGAAAAAACTACTTTTATTGTGTGTTTCTTTAACGCTGCTGACGGCATGTGCCAGCCAGTCGTTGCGCAAAGATTTTACCTTGGACGGTGACCACGGGAAATTATCCGCCGTCCTGCAAATGCCGAAAGATAAAAAAACTTATCCGCTTGTTATTATCGCTCACGGCTTTAACGCCAACAAAGAAATGTACCTGCTTACGGACCTGTCCGCACAACTTAATGAGCGCGGAATTGCCACGCTACTTTTTGATTTTAACGGGCATGGGAAAAGCGAGGGCTCATTCTTGGATATGACGATTCCTAATGAATTGGAAGATGCACGCCGCGTGTACGCCTATGCCGCAAAACTGCCGCATGTTGAGGCTATTTCCATGACGGGGCATTCTATGGGGGCGGTGGTAGTGTCCATGTTGGCGGGCGAATTGGGGGCGGATAACATTAAAACCATTGTGCTAATGTCTCCCGCGCCGGAACTGACGGAAGATACCGCCAAAGGCGATTTGTTCGGCGTGCGCTACAACACAAAAAACATTCCGGAATATATCACGTTGTCCAACGGACTTAAAGTGGGCCGCGCCTTTTTGGCTACCACGCCCGGCGTGAAAATTTTTGAAATTTCCAAACCATATACCGGACCGGTGCTTGTGGTGCATAGTAAAGACGACCAACTAGTGCCGTATCACTACGGCGTGGAATTTAGCAAAATTTACAAGGATGCGCGGTTAGAAACTCTGCATGGGTTTGACCATAATTTCACGCAAGACACGCCTGCCGTCAACCAAAAAATTGCTGATTATTTGGCTGAGCAACTTTTATAAGGAGGGGAACATGCGGAAAGGGAAATTAGAAAAAGCATTTACCTATTTGGAATCGGGCGCTGTTCTGCTGGTTACCACGCACGATGGTAAAAAGGATAATGTAATGACGATTTCTTGGCAAATGGTGCTGGATTTTACGCCGCGTCTCGCCATTTGTACGGGTAGTTGGAACGAATCCTTTGAGGCAATTCTTCGTACCAAACAATGTACGTTGTGTGTACCCGCTGTGGATATGATTGGGAAAGTGGTGGGCATCGGTACGGTACACGCTTCCGAGTGTGATAAATTTAAACATTTCCGTCTTAAAAAACAAAAGCCGGCCCAGGTAAAAGCCCCGCTAATTGCGGACTGTTTGGCCGCTGTGGAATGTAAAATGGTAGATTATGTAAAATCGCACGGGATACTGGTTTTGGACGGCGTGCAACTGTGGGAGAATCCACTTAAAAAAGAACGTCGTGTTATCCACGCGAATGGCGACGGTACTTTCTTTGCCGATGGAAAATTTTATAATTTTAGGGAAGAAATGCGCGAGCGTTTGCCCGAAGGCGTGGAGCGGTTGTAAAAGAGGGAATTAGTGAAATTAAGTACAATAAACACAAGAGGTGAAAATATGAGAAAATTAGTTATATTTTGTTCTTTGTTATTGTTAACTGCCTGTGCTACCCCGTATAAGCAAGCCAAAAAAGCAACTTCCAATGGATATTTTGACACGAAACTGCAAGAAGGCATGTATGAAGTTGTTTTTAACGGTAATGAAAACACTTCTACGGCCAAAGCCAATGGCCTTGCCTTGCTACGCGCTGCGGAAGTATGTTTAGAAAACGCATACCAATCCTTTGAAATTGTGCGAAAAACCGAAGATTTTACGGAAAAAGAAGTAGATACCGGTATTAAAATTTTTGGCGGGACGCTATCGAATATTGAAAATTCCGAACCAAAAATTACGCTTGTTGTTCGTTGCTCTAAAAAAGCAGATCTGCTTTATAAAGCGGAGGAACTCAAAACAAATTTAAGACAACGATACAAACTAAAATAAGCATTCTTAAGACCGCCTCTAAATGGGGGCGGTTTTTTAATGTGTAGTTATGTAACAGTTACAAAAAATTGCCCATGCCCTCCAATTTTGCTAAATTTTATAAATAATCCCATTTTTAGGAAGAAAAGTTTAACATGATTGTAGCCATTGAAAATATATTATATCCCTTTGTCGTTAAGTTTAATGAATATTTGTCCAACTATATCTTGGTATCTCTGCTAGTTGGGGTAGGCCTTTGGTACACAATAAAAACCCGGTTTGTCCAAATCCGCTGTTTCAAAGAAGGGCTATGCAATTCTTTCGGGAGTTTTAGCCTCTTCGGCGAAAAAAACGAAAATAGCGTCAGCCCTTTCCAAGCCTTAACTACGTCTATTGCAACACAAGTTGGCACCGGGAACATTGTCGGAGCGTCTGCGGCTGTTTTGGTGGGGGGACCGGGGGCTGTATTTTGGATGTGGGTGATTGCTTTTTTTGGCATGGCCACTATCTACGCGGAAGCCATCCTGGCTGTAAAAACAAGAATTGTTGAAAAAAACGGGAATATCAAGGGCGGCCCTGTGTACTATATCACCACTGCCTTTCAAGGCAAACTGGGCAAATTTCTAGCCGCATTTTTTGCGGTAGCTATCATCCTGGCGCTTGGCTTTATGGGCTGTATGGTCCAGTCCAACTCCATCAGCTACACCATGCAAACGGCTTTTGCCGTTCAACCGTGGATTGTCGGGGTTATATTGGTCATTTTATCTGGAATTATTTTAATAGGCGGAGTCAGCCGCCTTGCTTCCGTAACCGAAAAGCTGGTACCCCTTATGGCGGTCATCTTTCTGGTCGGTGCATTTTTCGTTTTAATCGTGCGATATAACTATCTCTTTGCAACATTTAAAATGATTTTTAAATACGCTTTTGAACCGCAGGCCATTATCGGCGGTGGGTTTTGGTATGCTATCAAAACGGCCATCAGCCAAGGTGCTAAAAGAGGGCTATTCTCAAACGAGGCCGGCATGGGTTCAACACCGCACGTTCACGCCCTTGCCCGCGTCAAAACCCCGCACGAAGAGGGCACGATTGCCATGATAGGCGTGTTTGTGGATACGTTTGTGATTTTAACCTTAAATGCCCTGGTTATTATTTCAACACTATACACCTCCGACGGAGTACTGGCCAATGGCTACACCGGCACGATTACAGAGGCATTAAATAAAACGAATCTGGTTCAAACCGCGTTTGGAAGTATTATGGGGGCTAATGTCGGGGCGATATTTGTGGCTATTTGTCTTTGTTTTTTTGCGTTTTCTTCTATTCTATGCTGGAATTTCTTCGGCAAGATCAACGCCATCTATTTATTTAAAAACAATAAAAAAGCAGTTCTTACTTATACCTTAATCTCACTCTGCTTCGTCATGCTCGGTTCGCTTGTATCCAGTGATTTTGTTTGGGAGCTGACCGATATGTTTAATAATCTGATGGTTATCCCGAACGTGCTGGCTTTGTTTGCATTGACCAATATGGCAATCAGTAAGGCTAAATAAAAACTAAACCGGGTTTAGTGTTACCTAATACCCGGTTGATTATATCGTTTTAGTCCTTGCTGCAGAATTTATTTCTTATACAATTGAGTTATTGTTGAATTCTTGGGTAGGCAACCGGATTGACGGCGCAATATACTGTAAATGTTCTTGTGTAATACACACCCATGGTTAAGGCTACCAAGGTTTCATCAATCCAATCGTTATTGGTTGTCATCTTAACGATTTTTCCGTTCGGGCAAATTTCGGAAAAATCATGCACGTGTTTTCGGCCCATACCCCAGAAGAAGAAATGGTCTCTTTCCGAATATTTTTGTACATTCGGGTAGCTGTCGGCTCTTTTGTCTATAATAAACTTTGAATTTGTGCAACCGCACAAAATTCCCGCACACAAAATAGCACATAAAATAAATGATTTCCGTTTGTTCATGGGTTAGTTCCTTCCTCGCGATTGAAGTCTTGGTTGTTGTTAGGAGTTTCCTCTTGGTTTAAATTATACACAATATTAAAGGAACAATAAATACAATCCTCAGTAAATTTATTAAATTCCGATACTGATAATAGGGGCTTTTTATTTCATCAAATTCCAAAGTCTACGCGAATTTGTTTGCCGAAATTCTATGACGAAGGTTATATGACGCAGACGTTTGCTTTTGGCGGTACCCGTGATAAAGCCGCTTGTGACCCCAATGTCACCTATCCGTCCAGCTTGCAGAACTTTTTAATTGATGACGGCAAAGAAGTTATTTTGTCGGATACCGGACTTCCGAATAATTCGCAGGACATCTTGCCTAAACAAGGCTCCCCTTTATGGATGGGCAAAAAAGTGGCTACTTTTGAAGAAGCCCTCGCCAAAACCGGATACAAGCCGGAAGATATTAGTAAAATCGTTGTGACGCACAAACACCCCGACCATACGGGTGAGCTGCGGATGTTTCCTCACGCCAAGATTTACATTTCCCAAACCGAAGCAGACATTATGAAATTAACCGGGGATAATATTGTGCGTGTGAACTTTACCGACGGCCCTTACAAAAACTTTCCGGAAAGCCAACGCATCACGGATACGCTTGTAATGGTGCGTGCGGAAGGACATACCAAAGGTAACTCCGTGTCTATCCTGCAAGACGGAGATATTTATTATATGTTCCACGGCGACGTAACTTATACGGATGCGGCTTTGCAGGAAGATGAATTATCCGTCATCTTTGAGGATAAAGAAAAGGCCCGCGAAACATTGAGCCGTGTGCGTGAATTCTGCAAACAAAACCCCACGGTTTACTGTTCTACTCACTGTCCGGAAGGGTATTTGAACGTAGAGCAGAAAAAGATTGTAAAACTATAATCAAGCATTAAATCTAAACCGCCCTTGCTTAACCGCGAGGGCGGTTTTTTCTGCCAAAAAAGTAGGCAAACTGCTATAATATAAATATGAAACCCCTTATTCTTTCGTTAGATTTATTGGGCGGATTAGGTGTTTTCCTGCTTGGGATTAAGATGATGAGTGACGGCTTACAAAAAGCCGCAGGAGATCGCCTTCGTAGGATTATTGCCGGAGCCACAGGCAACCGTTTTACTGCTACTCTTTCCGGTATTGCCGCCACTTCCATTATCCAATCTTCTTCCGCTACCACGGTTATGGTAGTAGGGTTTGCCAGTGCAGGATTATTAACACTTACCCAATCATTAGGAGTTATTTTCGGAGCCAATATCGGGACCACTACAACCGCATGGCTTATCAGCATTTTAGGTTTTAAGGTAGATATTTCCCTATTTGCTATGCCCATGATAGGGATTGGGTTCTTCTCGCAATTTATTAAAAAATGGCCGATTATCCGCCGTATTGGGGAAGCCATGGTGGGGTTTGGCCTATTGTTCTTGGGCCTTTCTTTAATACAAGGGGCCATACCGGATTTACAAAACTCACCGGCTGTGGAACAATGGATTGCCAAGTTCCAACCTAATACCCTGCTTGCCTTGCTGGGCACCGTAGGCGTAGGGACTGTTTTAACGGTTATTCTGCAATCTTCCAGTGCGGTAATGGCCGTAACACTTACCTGTGCCGCCAAAGGCCTGATTGACTACCCGACGGCGTGTGCATTGGTATTGGGGGAGAATATCGGTACCACCATTACCGCTAACATTGCCGCTATCGGGGCTCCGCGAATAGCAAAACGGGCCGCATTGGGACATATGATGTTCAATTTGCTGGGGGTAGCGTGGGCAATTATATTCTTTCATCCGTTTTTAGATTTAATAAGTTTTATAGTACCGGGTTCTACCGAAGGGAATGATCCCCACGTGTTGCTGGCCAGTATCCCGTATCATTTAGCGGCCTTTCATACCGTGTTTAACGTAATCAATACAAGTATTATGCTTGCGTTGATTAAACCTTTTGAAAAGTTAATCTTGCTGATACTTCCTGTCAAACGTAACGAGCGGAAGCAGACGGAACTGCGTTATTTAAAAGCAGGGGTTACTACCACGCCGGAACTGTTTATTGAGGCCGCAAGGAGGGAAATTGACCGCATGGCAGGGCTTGTGGAAACCATTACACGTAAAATTTTACATGCCCTCAAAACGGATTCAGATGAGTTATTTGACCGTGCCGTAGAGGAAGTGGAACAAAAAGAAAAAGCCAGTGATGTGTTGGAATATAAGATTAACGAGTTTTTAAAGAACTTAACCCACGAACAACTCTCGCGTGACATGATTAGTAAAGTAATGCGGTTATTAGATTTAACGAACTATTTAGAAAAAATGGCCGACCACGGCGAGAAAATTGTTATCCTACTCAAAAAAGCCCGTGCCGAAAAAGCATTTGACGCAAGTGACCAAGAACACTTAACGGAAATGGGGCTACAGGTAAAAACAATTCTAAAAGAAATGCGCGGGTTAATTTTGAATTATAACCTAGATAAGCAAGTCTCTTTGACACAAGCACAAAAACGGGAAGATGCGCTAAACCAACTCCGCCATCAGTTGCGTGAAGAAAAAACATCGCGCGCTTTTACCCAAGCGCAGATTTCTCCAACCTCGCTTACGCTCTATACGGATATACTAACCAGTTTTGAAAAAATGGGTGATTACGCCTTTAATGTGGTGGAAACCATTACGGGAACACGCAAACACTAAAGTACTTATCGTATAACCGCCCTTGCTTAATTGCGAGGGCGGTTTTTTATTACTTTGAATTCCAACTCTGTCCATTCTTAAACCATTTTTCCATACAAAACTTTGCGAAAATATACTGTGCCAAAAGTATGTAGAATGGGCACTATAAAAACCGCAAGAATCTTCCAGGACAACAAAGAACGAGCCGTGGTTATAGTGTCCAAGCTGTGACCAGTATAATTATAGTTTTGCGAGAAAATTAACGAGTTTTACATACTTGTTCGACGAGGACTTAAAAATATAGTATGAGAGAATTTAACGGAAGATTTGGGTTTGCGGTGGGTAGCAATTATTTTTAACCGTATATTCGCAATTTTACCGACAGGGAATAATAAAAGATAGGGGCATTAACTGTACACCATACAGCGTCCACTAAGAATATACACTTTTTTGCTTTTGCGAACACCGACGAGAAAGTATAAGAAAAAAACCCGCTCTCGACGGAGAATGGGTGTATTTTAAGACGTGCGCCCAACAAGCACATCTTCTCCGACGAGAACGTGGTAAATATAGTGTACCATAGTTCTTATACTCTGTTTTCGTACCTCGCCATGTCATTTTGTGCTTTGGCAAGTTCGGATTTTACAAGTGCATAGAAAGAATTAGTGA
>CADBFX010000027.1 GCA_902794125.1 uncultured Elusimicrobium sp.
CGTAGAACGCTCCCGCACCGCGGAAGCTGATACCATGATTGGTACGGTAGTTAACTCTCAACAACGCTACAAAATGAAAAGCGGTAACTACACGACCACATGGACTGCGTTGGACGTAGCTCCTGCTAACGCTGCTGCCCGTGATACGTATTGCACGAAGCTTGCTAAAGACAAACAAACGAACTGCGCCACGAGCAGCACGGATGCCGGAACCGTTGGTAACGGTTATGCCATTAAGCTTGTTGGTACCAACACTCATTCCGGCAATAACTCCGGTGTAGTGGCCTACCGCGTAGGTACGGGTCAATATTCGTATAAAATTTATAAAAAATACGATGATCCGCATCAACCCTGGTGCGAAGGGACGACGACTGACGACCAAGAATTGTGCGCTGACTATATGGGTGTAGATACATATGCCGCACTTATGCTGTGTCTGATATTAAAGCGTCCTAATATTGTTTTTACAAACAAGACGGCGGGCTTAATAGCCCGCCGTTTTTGTTTGCTCTAAAGAAGGTTTTCTAATTTTTATATAATATCTCTATGGTTACTTTTTTTAAAGCAAAACGCATTGAAACAATTTGTTTTTTTCTTTTTCTTTTGTTGTGGGGTGTCATGGCGGTTTTCCATGAACCCTGGTACGATGAAATTCAAGCTTGGCAAATTGCTCGTTTTTCTTATTGGAAAGATCTATTTTTTTCCATACCGCATTACGAAGGGCACCCCCCGCTGTGGCACGTGTTTTTAGCCGTTCCTGCGCGATTAGGCGTTCCGTTTGAATGGGGGTTTAAGCTAGTTGGTCTATTGTTTAGTGCCGTTGCAGCCTTTTTAGTTTTTTTTAAATCGCCGTTTCCGCGTTGGTTGCGTTGCACAATTCCTTTTACTTATTTTCTATGTTTCCAATACAGTGTAATTATTCGCCCGTATGCGATAATGTATGTTGGGTTTTTACTGGCTGCGATTACGTTTGCTTATAAAGATGAGCATCCCGGTTGGTTTGTAGGTTCGCTTGCCTTATTAACGACTGTGCATGCATACGGGATAGTGCTTTGTTGTGGAATTTGCTTGGCGTGGCTGTGGGATATTAAAAATGAATATGGTTCTGTAACTGCTTTTTTAAAAAACAGTTGGCGAGACAAACGGTTGTGGTGGTTAGCAGGATTATTTGTGTTAGCATGTACTGTCATAGCGGCCATATGGCCCAAGCCGGATACGTTTGCTTTAAATTATGTAATCCAAAAAACCCCCTTATGGAACCGGTTGGTATATGCCTTTTTGATGTTACCGGCGGATGCGTTTTTTTCAGATGCTTGGGGGATCAAAACCCATTCAATAGAAAATTATTACTATTTAAACGTGTTGATCCCGACGGCTTTTATCGGCGTAGTAGTGTGGAGTTGTTTAGTGTTGTTGTTACCTAAAAAACAATTTAAATATCTGTGGCTACCCAGCGTGCTATTTCTCTTGATAGTGGCGTTTTGTTATGCGTATCATCATCACATTGGTATATTTGTACTGCTTGTATTATTTTCGGCTTGGATAGCTCGGGCCCAACCGGGGCCCAGTTGGTGGGATGAACTATCCCCTCGGTTGGTTCCATCTACGCGGAATGTGCTGAAAAAGACGTTTTACGTTATTTTATTTATTGCGATTGGTACAGGCTTGGTGTGGACCGCGGCTGATATGGTGGCGGATATTCGTTATCCGTTTTCGGCTTCTCGCGATACGGCAAAATTTATCAAGCAGCATCACTTGGATCGTGTGCCTCTTTTCGCTTCTTGGACATTAGTGAAAAAAGGGGAAAATGAATTTTTCCAAGAAATTTTTCACGTAAACGGAGCTATGCTACCGGCTTATTTTGGCCGGAACATTATTTCCAATTTAAATGACGGGGTGGATCATTTGGCTTATTCCAGCCACCGTTGGCCTACGCAGGAAGAAATTGATACCTATTTTGCTAAATGGCGTGCAGATGGTCTGCCGGAAATTTTATTTGGGCGGGAAGGATTCTCGTTTCTATTCCCGGAAGTAGATTTTTTCAAAGAATATGCGCCGGTGTATAAGGTGGAAGGATCGGTTGTATGGAAGATGTACTTGGCCCCATGGCGGAATATAACCTACCTGTATATGCGTCGGGACGTGATGGATAAATATGGCTTGAAAGAAGTAGAAAATGAGTCTATTGATTCTCGTATCGGGCACATACTGATAGAGGATGAAATGTCTTAACTATTGCAGATAACAAAATTTTTATCCCCGCATTTACTGCGGGGATTTTTTATTTTCCTAATACAAATGTTTCTTCTTCGTCGTAAACAATGGGCTTTTCTTCGGTAGAGTCTGGAGTGTCGGTCCAAAAGCCGGTAGGGGTCGGCGTGGTGGGTTCGGCTGTGGCAAAACGTTTTTCCACGTCACCGGGTTGCTCTTTAAAAAACAATCGTCCGGCTTTCCACGAGAGGTACAACTGCCAAGCCGGTGTTTCGGTACGGAAGAAATCTAATCCGGTAGTACGATCCGTTAGGGCCAGGGCTACCAAACGCAAAACAGTAATTTTGTCGCCTATAAAATTTTTTCGGGTTTCAACGTCGGCCACGCGGGCTAAAATTTTAACGGTGTGCCCCTTGTCTATGCCCATCATTTCGGGTTGCCCTTTTTTATCAAACGAAATTAAAAGTAGTTCATATCCGGAAGCTTGTTTATCGGCAGAATGATAATAAAACGGAGCTTCTATTTTTACGACCAGCCTTAATAGTTGCGTGTCTTCGGTAAATCCTCTTACCTCACCGCTAAACGCCACCAATTGCCCCCGGAACTCATCCGGCGCTTTGGAAATAGCTTGTACTTGTTCCAAGGTTTGCGTTTTATAAGGCATGAGCGAATTGCAGGCGGCAATCCCTGCACACGCAATAATCCATAAAAGGCGTTTCATAGTGGTTATATTATATCTTTTCTGGTACGGAAGAATAAATTTATTGACGGTTTAGCCCTAAAAGGGGTACGATAAATAATATGAAAACATCTAACAAAATGCCTTTAGAGACGGCTATCTTTGCCGGTGGTTGCTTTTGGGGAGTGGAGCATTTGTTAAAGGATATTCCCGGCGTGCTTTCCATTGAACCGGGGTATACTGGTGGACACGTGGATAACCCATCTTACGAGCAAGTTCGCTCGCACACAACTGGTCACGCGGAAGCCGTGCAGATTGTATTTGACCCGGCAAAAACTTCGTACGAAGTATTAACAAAAGCCTTCTTGGAAATACACGATCCGACCCAAGCAGATGGACAAGGCCCGGATATTGGGCCCCAGTACCGTTCGGAAATTTTTTATACTACGCCCGCGCAAAAAAAAATAGCGGAGCAGTTGTTAAATGTGCTGCGTCAAAAAGGGTATAATATCGTTACGCGTGTGACGCCCGCAGGATCCTTTTGGACGGCGGAAGAATACCACCATAAATACTATGTCCGTAAGGGCACTGAGCCTTATTGTCACCGGCGTGTAAAACGGTTTGATGATTAACAATTTAAGGGGGATTAAATGAGAAAATTGACGTTGTTTTTAGCAGGATTCTTGATGAGTGTGGGGTGCACGACCGTGCCGGAAACTATTGCCGAAGAATATAACGAGGAAGGAGTTTCTCGACCGGAATGGGCAATTCGGTGGGATGCATTACAAGCCAAACACGCCGAAGAAGAAAAAAAGGCAGAAGAAGAATATGAAAACCTGATTGTTCAAACGCAAGCGCAACATCAGGCCCCGCAAGAAGTCAATAAACAAGCGTGTAAAATTAACGGACATGATTGCTGGGAAGTGGTTAAACTCTTTACACCTGCTTTCAATGGCACCCTGGTAGAAAAAGAAGAAAAACTTAAAACCATGGGTTTGAATATCACCAGTTCCACCATGTACCGTGATGGCGGCACAAGGGGCTATAAACTTTCGGATGGTACGTCCTTGTTGGTAGTGAATAGTTTGCGCGACCATAGTGGAAATGTAACGGTTACGTTGCCGGATGGCACCTCTATTACTTACGATACAATGGGTTATCAAATTTCATCCGATAAATGATGATATTCCAAACCGATAAAACCGCCTCTAAATGAGGCGGTTTTATGTTATATAAAACAAAAAAGCCGCGCTGTTATGCGTGGCTTAAATGGCGCCCTCTGGGAGAATCGCGTATTGCCTACGGCAAACGCAAAACATACAACCGTTTTGCGCCAATGACAGCTGCCCCCTTACTGCCGTGCGTGGGCCGCTGCGGGAGTTTTCTTCCTCCCGCCGGGCTTACACAAAAAAAGCCACGCTGTTATGCGTGGCTTAAATGGCGCCCTCTGGGAGAATCGAACTCCCCTTTTCGGATTGAAAATCCGACGTCCTAACCGATAGACGAAGAGGGCAAATGGTGCGCCCGGTGAGACTTGAACTCACGGCCCCCCGCTTAAAAGGCGGATGCTCTACCACTGAGCTACGAGCGCTAAAATCAGTCAAATATCTTCGGGGTTTAATCTCGTTCGGTTAAACCCGACCTATTTATTATATCAAATAATCCGTTGGGTACACAACTTATTTTTTATAACCAAACGGACCTCTTTTAACAATAATTTATTATATCAATTTTTAATTAGAACCGTCAAAAGAATTTTTCTTTCCGCAAAGCGTTTGACAGGCCCCTCTTACCCTTGCTACCATATAAAAAAGAGGTTTTTCCTATTTTATAAAAAGAGGGTTTGTATGAAAAAAATTATCAATGCTTCCGGCGCTCCGAAAGCGATCGGTTGTTATTCACAGGCAGTGGAAGAAAACGGATTTGTATTTACCTCGGGTTTGTTGCCGATTGACCCCGTCACCAGCGAAACTTTTACCGGTGACGTGCGCGTGCAGACGGAAATTATCTTAAAAAATTTAGAAAGCATTTTAAAAGAAGCCGGATGTGCCTTGAAACATGTGGTCAAAACCACCGTTTTTATGACGGATTTAACCCAATTTGCGGAAATGAACGCCGTCTATAGCACATTCTTTAAAGATAACCCGCCCGCGCGTACCACTTTGCAAGTGGCGGCACTTCCCAAAGGCAGTGCTGTGCAAATAGAAGCCATTGCCAGAAAATAAGGGGCTCGGATGACGATTCAAGAAGAATTGCTTTCCAGCCGTACCAACGGAATTCTCTTGCCGCTTGCCGCTATGAAGACGGACAGCGATTGGGGGGTGGGGGATTTTGGCTCGCTTGAAGAATGGACGGAATTTTTGGCTTCCCTGGGAACTAAAATCATCCAAATACTTCCCTTGCAGGAAACCGCTCCCGGCGAAAATTGCCCGTATTCCGCGTTGAGTGCTTTCGCCACGGACCCGGTATATGTGCAAATTTCACAAGTGCCGGATATTGCCCACAGTCACGAAGCGCAAGAACATATCTCTTTACTTACCGAACAAATCGCTGCTTGGCGTCATGCGCATAAAGCGCCTTTTTTTGCGGTCAAACAGGCCAAATTAAAAGCCTTATGGTTTGGATATCAACAATTTTTACGGACGGAGCAGAGCACCCGTTCGGCTCGTTTTCGGGCTTTTGAAGCTTATCAATCGGCTCAGCAAGGCTGGCTGCGCAGTTATGCAATTTTTCGCGCGCTGAAAGAATTTTATAAATGGCAGACGTGGACCGCGTGGCCTGAAAATTTGCGCAATTTTGAACAGACCGCCGTTAATGCATTTGAAGCCGAATACAAAGAATATGTGCAATTTTTTGCGTATATACAATGGATTTTGGACGGCCAACTACGCCGCGCCAAAGCTTTTGCCAAACAAAAAGGCATTTTGATTTTTGGTGATATTCCGTTTGGAACCAATTTGGATAGTGCCGAAGTATGGGCCGAACGGGCCAATTACCGTTTGGGGTGGGAAATCGGTGCCCCGGCGGACCAATTTTCTAAAGGCGGGCAACGTTGGGGCCTTCCGGCTTACGATTGGGCTTACCAACATGCCAATAATTTAGATTTGTGGCGCCGAAAAATTCGCCGCGTCACGGAATTGTACGACATCTTCCGGCTAGACCATTTGGTCGGGTTTTTCCGCACTTATGTATTTGCTCCCGGGGATGAAATCGGAGCGTTTGATGTGGAAGGTGAACAAAACCAAATTGACCGCGGCTATGCGTTTTTGCGCATGGTGCTTGAGGAAGCTGGCGGGAAATTAGCCGTAGGGGAAGATTTGGGCGTTATTCCTGCTTTTGTGCGCCGAATGTTAGTTGATTTGCGTATTCCGGGCTACAAGGTGCTGCGTTGGGAGCGCGAAGATAACGGCTATTACCGCGAACCGCGCAATTATCCGGTGGTTTCGTTGGCTACCACTTCCACGCATGATACGGAAACCGTCCGCGGTTGGTGGGAAACGGAAAACCGCACCGAACGCGCGCATATTTGGGAAATGATTTCTGCTCAAAAAACACCCGAAGGGGCTCCGTGGAATTTGGAAACCCAGCGGGCTATTTTGCGCCGCGTGTTGGATAGTGCCTCTGCGCTCACATTATTTTCGTGGCAGGATATTACCGGCACGTTGGAGCGCATTAATACGCCCGGCACGGTAGGGAACGAGAACTGGACGTATCGTAGCCCCCACACGCCGAAGCAATCGGCCCAAGTGTATGCACCGCAGTTGATTATGTATCGGGAATTGCTACGGGAAACAGGTCGCGCGGCCTAATAAGATTTACCATAAAAAAGCCTCGTTTTAAAACGGGGCTTTTTTATTTTTTATCAGTGGAAATGTCCGTCAGGGCCGATTCGGAATCCGGCGGTTCTGTATTTTCTTCTTCTCTAGGAACCGGGAATAATTCGTCAGCCATTTTTTCTGCGGCCAAACGTGCTTGGTTATATTCGGTTAAGGCTTGGGTAAATTGCGCGGTCGGGCGGTTTGTTTCTTTGTTTTTGGCAATTTCCAGTTCCAATTTTGTTCGTTTAAATTCAAAATTTTCCAACGCCATGCGTAATTTAATTTGATTTAACAAACGGTCTTTTTCTCCTTCCACTACTACCGGGCAAGAAGATAAAGCTTGGTTTAAAATATCTAAATTGTGCTGGGCCGTTTCGCGCGTTACTTCTTCCAGTGCCGGGTTCTTAGACGAAAGCGGCGGCACCGCTACCGTGGCCGAGAGCGAAGCGCCGCGGTCCGGCAAGTACATATTGCCTACCATCATGCCGCCTACAAACAATAATACCATGGTAAAAAAATACAAAGCGTAACGCATAAAACCTCTTTCTTATATTTTATCAAAAAAAATATATAATAAATAGAATAACAAACGGAGTAAATATGGCTAGAATTAAATTTGGAAAACACGAACATTTAGCATTGGAAATTACCCCTTTAACCATTTGGTCTAACCCCGGCAGCGAAGGCGAATTTATGGAATATCAGATTGCCCTTTATTGCCAGGGGACCCCTGTTTTTAACCCGGAACTGGGCGAAAATTTGGTGGCTGTGAAAGATGAAGAAAGTATTTACCTGTCTGTTTTTATTGCCGAAACGCTTGCCAGCCGCCAGCAGCATAACTGGACGATGTTAGAGCCTAAAGTGTCCTTCTATATGGCCCCGGGCGTAGCCCCGCTGGGATGCTGCGGCAATTACAACCACGCAGATCCTTTCTTTTTACAAATTACGTTGGAGCAAAACATTTTTGCCGGAGAAGATAAAACTTTCGGCCCATATTCCAACACGGGGCTTAACATTAATTTCGAAGCCCCCGGTGACGCTTGGGCCCAATTTGTAAAAGATTTGCGGGCCGAAGAAGAAGATTTTGACGAGGAAGATGCAGATGCGCAGCAATAAAATAGTGCTGCTGGGATTAGTGGCCGTATTTGGCGTGGCTCTTGTGTTACTCGCCCGGCAAATTGTAACGACCCTCCAGACTCCGCCGGAAAAGAAAGTGGCGGTTGCGGAAAAAAGACGCCCCTTTGATAATCGGCGCAACTCGGACGAAAAAGAATTTAGCACATTTGCCAAGACAGATTCGTCAGCGGAATTTACACTTCCGCAAGAAGTGTTGGACGTGCCCGTGCGGCCGATGTTTGCTTTAAGCGGAGCTTCCAAAAAAGCGGTGTATGATTTACGCAAGGAAGCTGTAAAAGCTTCTCCGTTTGCGCGGGCCGGATATGAACCGTCGGCTGCGGTGTTTGGCGGGATAGAATCGTACAAGCCGTGGATTGCTGCCGATTTATGCAAAGATGAATATACCCATACCCACAAAACAAAAGGTCCCTCGGAAGAAACGCGGTTTATTAATAACCCGACCATGTTAGTGGCTTTGGAGTATCCATTCGTATTTAGCGGACGTGATGCAGCGTGGTGTACCCGCGCGGATGCCAATGTTTTGCCGCAAAAAATTACGTATGACGGCCCCCGGAGGGAAATTACCGTTACGTACCAAGCACTACCTTTTTTAGCTAGTAAAAACGGCACGTTCTATGCATTTAACGGCGTTAACGCCCGGGACTTAGGGTATCCGTATGTATATTTAGATTTAGGGCGTTCTACGTATTTCCCGGTGTTTACCAACGAACCCAATATTTCCAACGAAGCCGTAGAAATGCAAAATTATATTCACGTCGGTTTTTCGTGCGGAGCCAAAGGTGGGTGTAATAACGGTTCGCCGCGCCAACCCATGTTAGAATTTACGGAAGACCTTTCCGCTTCGCGCTATCCAAATGGACGGGAACTATATCTTAAATTATGGCGTCATCGCCCCGATTCGGTGGAAGATCCGGCCGATATCGTAGAGCGTATTATTCTTTTAAACCCGGAAGAAAATTCGGTAATTAATAAATAAGGAGTGAGTATGGCAAGTTTTTCGTACCCTACCGCAGGGGTTTGTTCGCAAGAAATTCAGTTTGAAATTGATGATAAAGGCAAGTTGCACCGGGTGTGTTTTATCGGCGGTTGTCCGGGCAATTTATTAGCGATTGGTAAACTAGTAGAGGGAGCCGACGCCGCAGAAGTAGCCCGCACCTTAAAAGGAAACGATTGCGGCGGGAGAGGTACTTCGTGCGCGGATCAGTTGGCACGAGCCATTGAGCAAGCGTTGGCCCG
>CADBFX010000028.1 GCA_902794125.1 uncultured Elusimicrobium sp.
ATAGGCCTGCGCGTGCTTAGACAAATCATCATATACGATAAGCACGTCTTTGCCTTGCCACATAAAATACTCACCGATAGCACAACCGGCATACGGCGCAATATAGAGCAAAGAAGCCGGATCTGATGCCGTAGCGGAAACAACCACGGTGTAGTCCATAGCTCCGAAATCTGTTAATGTTTTAACTACTTGGGCTACGGTACTTTGTTTTTGTCCGACGGCCACATAAATACAAATACAGCGGTCTTTAGCCGGGATATTTTTTTGGTTGATGATAGCATCAATGGCAATAGCGGTTTTGCCGGTTTGACGGTCGCCGATGATAAGTTCGCGCTGGCCTTTACCAATCGGTACCATTGCATCAATGGCTTTAATACCCGTTTGAAGCGGTTGTTTAACGGGCTGGCGGTCAATAATACCGGGAGCCACAATATCAAGCGGCATGTTTTTGTCCGTCTTAACGGGGCCTTTACCGTCTAACGGTTTTCCCAAGGGGTCCACCTTCCGACCCCATCAACACACAACCGACGTTGTCGTATTCCAAGTTCATGGCCATGCCTTTCACGCCATTGCCAAAATCTACCAATTCCGAAGCTTTGACGTTGTTTAATCCGTACACACGGGCAATCCCGTCACCCACTTGGATAACAGTTCCCACTTCGTTAATATCGGCCGAAGTATTAAATTTTTCTATTTTTTCTTTTAAAATGCTGGTTATTTCTTCCGGTCTGATCGCCATAATTCTTACCGCTATTTTGTTAATTCTTCTTGCAATTTAACAAGTTGCCCTTGCAAACTGCCGTCAATAAGTTCTCCGCGGCACCAAATTTTGAGTCCGCCTAAAATTGTTTCGTCTTTATGAAAAGAAGCCACTACTTTTCCACCGTAACGCGCAGAAAGAGCTGCTTCGGTTTGTCTTTGTTGCGCTTCGGACAGTTCCTTAGCACAAACGACTTTGGCCCGCACAATGCCTAAGCGGTCATCCAATAAAGCTTCTACTTGTTTGGCCACTTCGGGCAATAGCTTATATCTTTTTGAATCCAGTAATAATTCCACAAACGACGCCGTTTCCGGAGCTCCGGCCAAAGCGGCGCGTAGTGTTTCCTTTTTTTGAGCAAGTGAAATACGCGGGCTAGACATAATTTCTTGCGTAGAAGCCAACGCTTCTGTGGCGGCGTTTAACGCAGCCGTCATCCGAGAAGCTTCTTCGTTGGTCTTGCTAAGTGCATCATATGCTGCTGCATAGCGCTCAATGGCAATTCTCTCTGAACTATTCATGGAATTTATTTCTTCTTTATTTCCGTCAATACGCGCTGCACGGCTTGTTGCGCGGTATTGTCGTCTATTTGTTGGCGGATAATTTTTTCCGCAGCAAGCATGGCGGTTTGTACTACTTCGTTACGCACATCTGCCAATGCTTGGTTTTTTTCTGCTTCAATTTGTGCTTTTGCCTGCGCCAAAAAACGGTCCGCCTGTTCCTTTGCGTCGGCTAACAGTTGGTCCCGCTGGGAAACACCTAATTGCACCGCTTCGGCCATTTTTTTAGCGGCTTCTTGCGAGAGGCCGGCTAAGCGGTCGTCTAGCTGCTTCTTTAATTCTTCAGCGTCTTCCCGCGCTTGTTGCGCTTGGCGTTTATCATCGGCAATTTGTTGTTCGCGTTTTTCAAGCGCGCCAATCAGCCCGTCCCAGGCGAAGCGTTTAAGCAAATACACCAGGAGCAGAAAATTACAGATGGTAAGAATCATTACCCCGTAATCGGGCTTTAGCAAATCTTCCATAACACGTTTCCGTACAACTTATTTCATCACCATCGTGAGCAAGCAGATAACCAAGCCCAACATGGCAGCCCCTTCCAATAAAGCGGCAATAATAATCATCGTGGTGCGCAAGTCCGCACCGGCTTCGGGTTGGCGTGCAGTGCCTTCTAAGGCGGCGGTACCGATTTTACCTAAACCTAAACCGGCTCCGATAACCGTAAGCCCCGCGCCGATACCGGCGGCAATATATTTAAGTGCTACGAGTTCCATGTGTTTTCTCCTTTCGGGCCAAGGCCCTTGTGATAAATTCAAATTTAATGCGTATGAATAACCGAACCTGCAAAAATGGCTGTTAAAAGCGTAAACACATACGCCTGTAAAAACGCTACTAACAGTTCCAAACACGTCATAAAAATTTCAAGCCCCATGGCAGGCACCAACGCCCCCACTCCCGCGGCAATATGCATTTTGCCTACGATAAAAATAATCAAAAGCAAGCACAAAAGCACCATGTGCCCGGAGAGCATATTGGCAAATAAACGAATAGCCAATACACATACTTTGATAACGGTGCTAATTACTTCCAACGGGAAAATGAGCGGCACCAACCACACCGGCGTGCCGGAGGGCACAAACCCTTTTAAAAACCCGATTACGCCGTGATAACGTAACCCGCTATACAAAATAACTCCGCCCGAGCAAAGTGCTAATGCAGCCGTAACGGAGATGTTAGATGTAGCGGTTTTCATTTCCGGAATCATACCGGCTAAATTAGTGAAAAGAATAAACAAAAAAAGCGTACAAAAATACGGCAAAAATCCTCGGCCTTCCGTTCCCATATTGGGAAGGACCAGGCTGTCGCGGATAAAAGTGATATATTCTTCTGCTAATGTTGTAAGTAACCGCCCGGCACGGCTAGTGCGAGCATGAGAAATCCAGGCTAACGTGCTCAGTAAAAATAGGCTGACGGCCAGCAAAGTGACAGAGTGCGTTGTAATGGGGAGCGAAAACCCTCCGAGAGAGAGCCCCCAGTTATGGTCTAAAATATGATGCGCTATAATTTCAGCCACGTCCATTTTTTTCGTCCGCCTTCTGCAGAGGTTTTTTAGTTGCTTGCATTGTCTTTGCTGCTTTTAACACGATATACAACCCCATGCCAAATCCGGCAACTGCTCCGGCAATCAGCAACCAAGGAGTAGTTCCCCATTTATTATCTAACCAAAAACCGATTCCCGTGCCCAAAATTTCCGCAACAGCAAATTCGGTTCCCAATGTGGTAATTTCCACATGGTCTTGTTTAGAAAAAGGCCCTACACCCATTGGGTTTCCTCTTTTTTTGTCAACGACAAGCAACTTATATTATAAAAAATTTACGTCAAAAAATCCGTCTTTTCTAAATACGAAACCCCGCCTAAAAAGAGCGGGGTTTTGCGTGCTTATATAGCGTATGTAAAGATCTTGCTTTCATACGGTTGGAGCGTTAATTCCAAACCGTTTGTCTTTTGTTCGTCCGTCCACGGGATATCGGTACCGGATAGTTCTTCTTTTAGTGTATTGCCCGTAATGCTCTTTAAAGTAAGCCGCCCTTTTGCTATACAATCGCTGTAATTAATCACAATGGCCTTGCACGTATTCATCTGTTTCCATTGCCAAGACAAAATGTTGCGGAAAGTATCATCTCCGGCAGAACCAATATCCTTAAGTGACCATTGCCCCCCATGAAATGCCGGAGCCGAAGCAATGGCTAACAATTTTTGGTAATAATCGCGCACAGGCTCATCAATTTCAAAACTGGCCCGCGTATATTGAATCGGCAAACGCACCGGACGGCCTAATATCTGGAAAAATTGGAATAACCGCGCGCCGGGGAGTGTAGCAATAATGGTGCCGGCAGCGAGCGATTTTTCGCGCCCAAAGGCTTTCAACGATTCTTCTTCGTCGTGATTGGAAGTAAAGCGCATAGAACGCATTTGATACAAGTGTTCGGCGCCTAAATGGGCTTTGATGTTTTCCGGATTGGAAAAACGCAAGCGGTCGTAAAGCACTTTATCGTAAGTATAATCAAATCCCATTTCTTGAATTTCCCACTCTAATCCCCAATACACTTCGGCAATAAAAATAAATTCGGGATATTTTTCGCGTACAGAACTCAATGCATGGTTCCAAAATTCGTCTTTGGGCAAATTGCCGCCGATAAATTCCCACCAAGTATCGCGGTGCACTTTGTTAAGCGATAACATGGCCATATCGCAACGGACGCCGTCGCAGAGTTCCGATACGCGGCGCAAATTATTAATCATAAATTCGCGCGCTTGCGGGTTAAAATAATTCAGTTGTGCCGTGTCCGTCCACGGAGCAAAGTACGGATCCCGCCCGTAGGCAATGTAAGTGCCGGTGGGCGATTTGAAAAACCAATCTTTGTGGATGTGTGGCTCGTTGGTGCCGGTATTAATAAAAAATTCCGGGTGCTCGGTAACGGCCGGGCAATCTATGGCCATATGGTTACCGACAAAATCTAACAAGAGTAAAATGCCTTTTTCGCGCATACGGTTGCGCAAGGTGGCCAACGCTTCGTTTCCGCCCAGGGAGTCATCTACTTCGTAGTCGTACACAGCATAAGGGGAAGCGGAAATATCTTCTTTTTTAAAATCGGGTTCAAGCGTTTTTAGTTGGGCTTGCAAATCTTGCTGATTTTGCGCAATTTCGCGCGCGGCCGGGCTTTGTTTCCAAACGCCCATCAGCCAAATGGCATCAAAGCCCATGGCTTTGGCGGTGTCCAGAAATTTTTCCGGCACATCGCCTAACGTAAAAGCACGCCCGTGCTTCGCCTCCAAGCGTTTTAGCCAGGAGCGCGTATTGACTTCTAAAATATGTGGATTGGTTCGCATACGAAATTTCCCCTATTATGTTTATACCACTTTCTACGCGACTTGTAAACCTTTTTTTTAGAAGTAAAAAAAGGGTTATTTTTTCACAAAAAAAGCGGGAGAGAATTTTGTTCTCTCCCGCTAATTTAGAAACTTTATTTTACTTCGTTTCTTCGGTTTCGTCCTCGTCTTTGATGACGGGTGCGATGCGGGCAATTTTATCACCCGGTTCCATTTTGGCCAAGGTGACGCCTTGGGCATTGCGACCGACGGAACGAATATCGGCACAGCGGACGCGGATGGTCATGCCTTTCTCGGTAACGATCATTAGGTCTTTTGTTTCGTCCACGAGTTTAATACCGACGACTTGTCCGTTACGAGCACTGGTTTTGATGGTAATTACGCCCATCCCGCCACGGTGTTGACGTTTGTATTCGCTAAATTCCGTGCGTTTACCAAACCCGTTTTCGCAGACGGAAAGGACATCCGGCTGGGCACCTTCGGTCGGGGCTTGTTCCATCCCCACGACTTCGTCGCCTTTGGCCAAGGTAATCGCGCGCACCCCTTTGGCCGGGCGGCCCATAGAACGCACTTCGTTTTCGTCAAAGCGAATGGATTTTCCCTGCTTGGTGGCGATGGCAATGTCGCTCTTACCAAACGTCATTTGTACGCTGATAAGCACGTCGCCTTCTTCTAATCCGATAGCAATAATACCGCTGCGGCGGATGTTGGCAAATTCCGACAACGCCACACGTTTAATGCTACCCATACGTGTGCACATGGTAAGAAATGCCGTTTCGCCTTCGTGTTTTTTCGGGTCAAAGTTTTCAATCGGTAACGCAGAGGTTACTTTTTCTTCGCCGTTAAGTTGCAAGAGGTTCACAAGGGCTTTACCCTTGGACATGCGGTTCCCTTCCGGAATTTCAAACGCACGCAAGGCAAATACACGGCCGCGGTTGGTGAACATCAACAGCGTTGCGTGAGAAGACATAATGAACAAATGTTCAATAAAATCTTCTTCCTTCGTTTTACTACCGATAATCCCTTTTCCGCCGCGGTTTTGGCTGCGGTAGGTGGAAACCGGGATACGTTTGGCATAACCGTCGTTAGAAATCGTAATAACGACGTCTTCTTTTTCAATGAAATCTTCCATAGAAAAGTCCGTCATGTCCGTGCCGATTTCGGTGCGGCGCGGGTCGCCATACGTTTTTTTGAGTTCGGTTAATTCATCTACAATGATGTCCAAAATTTTCTGCGGGCTGGCCAAAATTCCTTGTAATTCTTCAATGAGTTTTAACAAGTCCTTGCGTTCGTTTTCAATGGCTAAAGAGGACAGTTGCGTTAATTGGTGTAACCGCATATCCAAAATAGCTTGGGCTTGCACTTCGGACAAGTTAAACCGTTTCATCAAGGTAAATTTGGCTTCTGTCGGGTCTTTGGCTTTGCGGATAATGGCTACCACTTCATCCATGTTCGCAATAGCAATTAACAACCCGTTCAACACGTGTTCGCGTTTTTGCGCTTTATTTAAGTCAAATTTCGTGCGGTTGGTGATGACTTCCTTGCGGTGTTTTACATAGGCCTTCATCACTTCTTTGAGCGATAACACACGCGGACGGCCGTCCACAATCGCCAGCATGTTGACCGGGAAGGACGTTTGCAGTTGCGTATGTTTATACAGGTGGTTGAGTACCACTTGCGCGTTTCCGTCGCGCTTTACTTCAATGACTAAACGCATGCCGCGGCGGTCCGACTCGTCGCGAATATCGGAAATATCCGTTACTTTTTTATCGCGCACCAAGGCTACAATGTTTTCAATCAAGGCCGTTTTATTGACTTGATACGGAATAGCCGTTACGATAATAGCTTGGCGGCCGCCTTTGCGTTCTTCAATTTCGGTGGTGGCCTGTACTTTTACGCTACCGTGGCCCGTTTCAAAATATTCGTAAATCCCTTTCGTACCGCGAATAATAGCGCCCGTCGGGAAATCCGGCCCTTTGATGATTTTCATCATCTCTTTGGTGGAAATGTCGGGATTTTTGATATAAGCGATAATTCCGTCACACACTTCTCCTAAGTTGTGGGTAGGAATGTTGGTCGCCATACCGACGGCAATACCGGACGAACCGTTAACCAGTAGCGCCGGAAGTTTGGCCGGCAGGACGGAGGGTTCCATTAAAGAACCGTCGTAGTTGGGAATCATTTTGACGGTGTCTTTATCCAAATCGCCGAGCATTTCTTCGGAAATTTTTTGCAAGCGGCATTCGGTATAACGCATAGCGGCGGCAGAGTCGCCGTCAATAGAACCGAAGTTTCCTTGTCCGTCAATGAGCGGTTTGCGAAGCGAGAAATCCTGCACCATACGCACCAGCGTATCGTACACGGCGGTATCTCCGTGCGGGTGATATTTACCGAGCACGTCCCCCACCACACGGGCAGATTTCTTATAGGCTTTGTTATATTTTAAGCCCATTTCGTTCATGGAATATAATACACGGCGGTGCACCGGTTTTAAACCGTCACGCACGTCGGGCAACGCACGGCCGACAATAACGCTCATGGCGTAATCAATGTAGTACGAGCGCATTTCATTGGCAATGTCGCGCTGTTGAATATCACCAAACAAATCCACGTTTACATTCACGTTTTGGGTTTGCGGTTGATTGGTATTTTCTTCACTCATGCTAAAAATCTCCTGTTACGGACAAATCGTTTTGGGGGCCGGGCTGTAAAGCCCGGCATGCCCTTAAATATCTAAGTTCTTTACTTCCAAGGCGTGGGATTGGATAAAGTCGCGGCGCGGCTCTACGCGGTCTCCCATCAGCATGGTAAACGCCTGTTCGGTATCGGCAGCGTCGTTGATTTTTACTTGGATTAATTTGCGGCGGGCAGGGTCCATGGTGGTTTCCCACAATTGTTCCGGGTTCATTTCCCCTAACCCTTTGTAGCGCTGAATCGTGGCGCCCGCAGAAGCCGCTTCTTTAACGGCGTGCAGCAATTCGGCTAAACTATACACTAACGCGTCTGTTTTGCCGTTATTTACTTTAAAAAGCGGGTTTACGCGGTCTTTTTCGCTTTCAATTAGCGGATACTGGGCAAACGAGAAACCGAACGTTTCCAGCTTCTTTTCGTCCGCTAACAATTTGCCAAATTCAAACAGGCTTTGGTGTTCCGGTACCAGGGAATCGTTGGAAACGAGGTCCACATCCACACCGTCTGCCGCGAGTTCTTCGCGTTTTTCCTGCATGTATTGGTCCTCGTATTCGCGGTATTCTTGTTCCGTGTAGAAATAGCGGAATCCGCCGCTTTTAAGCGGAATACGGTACACCGGCACTTTCCCTTCGGCCAAGAAAGCCATAAAATCTTTGAGTGTAATGTTTTTGACTTCTAATTTAGCCAAAACATCTTCCACGTCTCTAAGAACTTTTAACAGTTCGCGCACGTTCGCAGCGGTATAATCTTTATTGGTTTTCATGTCCGTTACGGTAACGCTGGCAATCCCTTCTTTCATAAGCCATTGTTGCATTTGGTCTTCCGTTTGCAAGTATTGCTCTACTTTGCCTTTTTTAACTTTGTAGAGCGGCGGTTGAGCCAAATAGACGTGTCCTGCATCAATAAGCGGTTTTAACTGGCGGTAGAAGAATGTAAGAAGCAGCGTGGAAATGTGTTGTCCGTCCACGTCAGCATCAGCCATTAAAATAATTTTATGGTAGCGAAGTTTGGAAATATCAAATCCGCCTTCCCCTTCACCTACCCCGGTACCAACTGCGGCAATTAAGTCGCGCACGGTATCGCTGGAAAGAATTTTAACAAGCGGGGCTTTTTCTACGTTTAAAATTTTACCGCGAAGCGGCAAAATTGCCTGGAAAACACGGTCACGCCCTTGTTTGGCTGAACCGCCGGCAGAGTCCCCTTCCACGAGGAAAAGTTCGCATTTAGCACTATCCCGTTCTTGGCAATCGGCCAGTTTACCGGGCAGTCCCCCCCCTTCTAACGCGCCTTTGCGGCGGGTTAAATCACGCGCTTTGCGTGCGGCTTCGCGCGCCACGGCAGCACCGACGCATTTTTCACAAATAGCACGGGCCGTTTTGGGGTTTTCTTCAAAGAAAGTAGAAAGCGTTTCTCCTACTACGGAGCGGACAATCCCTTCCACTTCGGAGTTACCGAGTTTTGTTTTTGTCTGCCCTTCAAATTGCGGGTGCGGAATTTTAACGGATAATACCGCTGTTAACCCTTCTTTAATATCATCCCCGCCGACGGAAATGTCTTTGTGTTTGGAGATGTTATTATTTTTAATATATTCGTTAATAATACGCGTAAGCGAGCTTCTAAAACCACTTAAATGTGTGCCGCCTTCCACGGTGTGAATGTTGTTCACAAACGAAAATACGTTTTCGGAATAACTTTCGTTGTATTGAATAGCAAACGAAATATAGTTATCCCCCACCTCTTTAGTTAAGTAAATCGGTTCGGGGTTTAACGTCGTTTTATTGGTGTTTAAATATTTAACGAATTGAGCAATACCGCCTTCGTATTCTTTACGTTCGTCGGTGTAAATAATTTTTACACCGGCGTTTAAGAAGGCCAGTTCGCGCAAGCGGTTCCCAATCGTTTCATATGAAAAAGCCACATCACCGAAGATTTCTTTATCAGCGTGAAATGTTACTTTTGTACCGTGTTCTTTGGTATCGCCGATAATTTGTACTTTGTCTTCCGGCTTACCGCGGTGATAACGTTGAAAGTGGATGTGACCGTCACGGCGGACTTCTACGTCCATCGTTTCAGATAATGCGTTCACGCACGACACACCTACCCCGTGCAGACCGCCGGACACTTTATACGCACCGCTATCAAACTTACCACCGGCGTGTAACACGGTCATTACTACTTCTAAGGCTGATTTATTGCGTAGTTTGGCATCTTTTGCGTTTTTCATTAAATCAACCGGAATGTCGTCTTTAATCGTAACAGTGATCGTGGTAGCACCGCCGGCTAAAATTTCGTCCACAGAGTTATCTACTACTTCGTACACCAAGTGGTGTAAACCGGGTAGTCCGGTGGAACCAATATACATGGCCGGGCGTCTGCGTACCGCTTCTAAACCTTCTAAAACGGTAATTTTGGAAGAATCATAATCCTTCTCTTTTTCTTCTACAGTCATGAACAACTCCTTTATTGAAATACTAAATCTATTGAATTTCTATTTTTTTAATCCATGGCGTATCAAAATGCTTATTCATTTCCGTAATTAACTGTTGTTTTTTAGCAATCAGTTCATTACGCGCCACCGATACTTTTACTTGTACATACAACGTATCGTTTTGAACGGCTTTTAATATCCAAAATTTACCTTTATTGCCTACTAACTGCGTCCACACATGATCTAAAATCATTAACCGGTTTAAACGGCTGCTTAAACGGTTAAAACGATTCTCTAAATCCGCACTGCTATGCCACTCTTTGCGTGGATTTTGGCCAAACTTCATTAGGCGCGCACCGGCATGATGACGTATTTAAAAGTACTTTCCCCCACCGGCTCAATTAAGACAGGCTGAGAAGCATTTACAAACGAAAAAGATACTTTATCCGTTCCTAAATTTTTAAGTACATCAATAATGTATTGCGGATTAAATGCAGCTTCAAACGCTTCCTGATTATATTCCACAGGAATTTCGTCGCTAAAATCCATATTTTGCGAGTTAGAAGTAACCGTTAACGTATTATTTTCCAACTTATATTTAACAACACTTCCAAACTCGCCCGAGCACAACGCCGAACGACGGGTGGAAGCTAATAAATCTTTGGAAAAAACATTAAAAGTAATATTTTTCTTCGTCGGAATTACTTGGTTGTAATTCGGGAAATTTCCTTCAATTAAAAACGGGAAATATAGGTGGTTTCCTTCATAATAAAACTCACCTGGTTGGCTGCTACATTTACTTCAATTTTACTGTCTTTAGCCGGCTTAGCAATAGAAATATACCGGCAAACTTCGTTTAAAATCTTCGTCGGAATAATAATTTTAAATTCTTTTGAAGAAGGTAACGCCGCATGAGTAGCTACCGCCAAACGGCCACCATCGGTAGCGACAATTTCAAACTTATCGGCGGTATTATTCCAAAGTAATCCGTTTAAAATATAGCGTGTTTCTTGGGTAGAAGCGGAAAAAGCCGTTTTTTCTACCATGCTTTGTAATTGTCAATTAGCCAGAATTTACTCTTACCCGATTTAATATGAAATTTATTATTTTCGTCGGAATATAGGCTGATTTCTTTATCATCCGGTAAATTTTTAATAATATCGGCAAATTCTTTTATCGGAACTGTTAAACTACCGGGTTCTTCTACTTCGGCATTTACATAATGGACGGTAGCCATTTCCATATCCGTACGAACAAGTTTTAATTTTCCTTTAGCCGCTTCCATAAGTACGTTGTGTAAAATAGGCAGTGTGGTACGGGAAGCAACCCCCGCAGATACAATTTGAATTCCTTCCAATAAAGTTGATTTAGTAATATTTATTTTCATATTTATAGTTCCTATTAATATATTCTGTTGATTGTGTGGATATTGTGATTTATCCTATACAACTTTTTATAACCTTATGTGCATAACCTACTTTTTTTATACACATTTTACACTGCCTTAAATTTTACACACCTGCTTTTAATTTTTTAACACAACTTATCCACTGTTTTTTAGTGGTTATCCACAGCCTTAATATCTGTGATAAGTTGGTTAATTTCAGCGGCAAAGAAAGGATCTTTTTCAATCGTTTCTTTTACTAAATCGCGTGCGTGAACAACCGTGCTATGATCGCGGTTAAATTCGCGTCCGATTTCGGGTAATGATAAATCGGTTAAATCAGTAACTAAAAACATGGCTATTTGCCGCGGCCACGCCACTGATTGTGTTTTGCGTTTAGAATTAAAATCTTCCATTTTAATATTAAAACGTTTCCCTACTATTTTTTTAATCGTATTTACGTTAATATTTTTATCAGTGCCGGAAGTTAAAATATCGGCTAATAATTCTTTAGCAATCGGAATAGTAGGTGTAATACTGTGCATACCGCAATAAGCAACTAGTCTAAATAAAGAACCTTCTAATTCACGTACGTTTGTTTGAATTCCTTCGGCGATAAATGCAAGTACGTCATCACCAATATCAAAATTAATAGAATCACGTTTTTGGCGTAAAATTGCAATACGGGTTTCTAAATTTGGGCGTTTAATTTCAGTTGTGATACCGGATAATAAACGCGAAGATAACCGTTCATCCCATTCTAGTTGTTGAGGAGTTCTATCCGAAGATAAAACAATTTGTTTACGGCTTTCAAATAACGCATTAAAAGTATTAAAAAATTCAATCGTGCACGCTTCTTTACCGGATACAAATTGAATATCATCCATTAAAAAACAATCTAACGTGCGATATTTTTTACGGAAACTTTCCGCTTCCTTATTTTGTAACGCTTCAATATATTCACTAACAAATTCTTCGCCGGACATATATAAAACCCGTGCATCCGGATTATCTTTTAAAATTTGGTTTCCGATAGCGTGCAGTAGGTGGGTTTTTCCTAACCCCGGGGAAGAATAAATTACCAGCGGATTATTTTCCCGCGCGCCTAATTTATGTGCCGCTGCCTCGGCTGCTTTATAAGCAAACCGGTTAGACGGAGATTCAATAAAATTATCAAACGTATAAGAAGAATTTAAGCGGGACTGAAAAGGAATTTTTTTAACTACCGGAGAAACAGCCGGCGTAGCGGATAAAACATCTTGTGCTGATAACACCGGAACAGGTGCTTCTTGGGCGGCTATTTGATAAATAATGGAAATTTCTACCCCTAAATGTTTTAGAAACGAATCTTTAATAATATGTTCGTATCGTTCCCGGATCGTTTTCCCCCAAAATTGGTTTGGCAAAGAAATAATGAGTGTAGTATTTTCAAAAGAAACATCTACCGGGCGTAGCCACATGTCATACGTATCTTTACCAATAATATTTTCTACATTTTGAAAAACAGGTACTAATTGGGGAAACTTCTCTATCTTATCCACACGGCTACCGCCCTTATTGTAATTTATTACATCATACCACTTATTGAAATACTTGGTCAATGAAAATATTTTAAAAATGCGTTTAAATAAGCAAAACCCCTTAAATTTACGGTTTTTGAATTTTTTGTATATTCCCCCCTTAAAAATAAAATAAACAGTTAAAACCTTATTTTTCAGATTTTTATTGTTTTAATTATTTTTTCAGCATAAAAGAACAAAAAAGATGATTTATAATAAAAAAGACCTGTAAAAGGGAAATATTATATACTTTTTATACTTTGAATGAAGACTAGGGGGAAAAAATGTTACACGATATTTATGAATGTCCGATTTGTAAAAATCAAGTGGAAGTAACTCGCGTAGGAGGGGGACAACTGGTATGTTGCGGCCAACCTATGCAATTAAAAAAAGCCGGAGTTTCCGACGGAGCAGCTGAAAAACATGTTCCGGTAGTGGAAAAAGCAGAAGGGGGATTTTTAGTAAAAGTAGGCAGCGTGGAGCACCCGTCAACTCCCGAGCATTTTATTGAATGGATTGAACTCGTGTTTACAGACGGTACGGTTCTACGCAAACAACTAAAACCCGGGGAAAAACCACAAGCATTTTTTGCTGTTTCCGACGGGAATTTTACAGCGCGTGAATATTGCAATTTGCACGGTTTGTGGCAGGCGGAAAATAAATAACAAAGGGAGTTTTAATTATGTTACAGGCAGTAAAAATTTCGGAAAAAGTATATTGGGTAGGGGCGATTGATTGGAATATCCGGGATTTTCATGGTTATTCTACCAAGCGCGGCACGACGTATAACGCGTATTTGGTGTTAGGGGAAAAACCGACGCTCATTGATACCGTAAAAAAGGAATTTTACGGCGAAATGATGGAGCGTATCCAAAGCGTTATTGACCCTCAAAAAATAGAGATTATTATTTCCAATCACTCGGAACTGGATCATTCCGGGGCGCTTCCTCAGACGGTGGCTGCCGTTCAACCGAAAGAAGTTTACGTCTCGGCCATGGGACTAAAAAATTTAACCGGTCATTTTCACCAAGATTTACACCTAAAGGTAGTAAAAACCGGCGATAAAATAGACGTCGGGGGGGATACAATTTCCTTCGTAGAAGCACGGATGCTCCATTGGCCGGATAGTATGTTTTCGTATTTGGAAAAAGAAAACATCCTTTTCAGTAACGACGTTTTCGGTATGCATTACGCCACCAGCAACCTTTTTGACGACGAGAACGACGAACGGATTTGGCTGACGCAAGCCGAAAAATATTACGCCAATATCGTTCTTCCGTATTCCGATATTGTACTGCGCTTTTTAGACCAAGTGAAAAAGATGGGGCTTTCTCCAAAAATGATTGCACCGGACCATGGTTTTATTTGGCGTAAAGACCCGTCTAAGATCGTTTCTTTATATGAAAAATGGGCCACGCAAGCTCCCAAAAATAAGGCAGTTATCGTCTATGATACTATGTGGGGGAGCACGGCGCAAATGGCCAGCCAAATTGCAGATGGTTTACGGGCGGGGGGAACGGACGTAAAAGTTCTTTCTATGCATAGTAACGACCGCAGCAAAGTGGCGTTGGAACTACTGGATGCTTCGGCGTTAATTATTGGATCTCCCGTCTTAAATAGTCAAATTTTTCCGTCTATGGCAGATGTTCTTTGCTACTTGAAAGGCCTTCGTAAAAAAGGCCTTATCGGGGCGGCTTTTGGCTCGTACGGATGGAACGGAGCGCCGGTAGATGAATTAACAAAAACATTAGAAAGCATGCAAGTGGAAGTTGTGGCACCGGCGGTAAAATCTCCCTTTGTTCCCGACGATAATGTAAAAAAATCATGTTGGGAATTAGGGGCGCTTATCAGCCAAAAATTAGCAGAAAAAGTAAAATAAATGTCACCGGAAGAAATAAACCAAGGGCTTTCGTATATCACATACGGGCTTTATATTGTTACGACGGAGTATGAGGGTCAAAAAAACGGAATGATCGTTAACACCGTTTTTCAGGTAACCGCTCAGCCGGCAAAAGTGGCTATTTCCGTCAATAAACAAAGCCTAACGCACGAGTTAATTTCTAAAAGCCGTGTGTTTGCGGCCATGCCGTTAGACGAAAGTGCCACACTACCGTTTATTGGTACGTTTGGTTTTCGTACCGGGCGGACATTTGATAAGTTTGCAAAAGTACCTTTTCAGACGGGATTTTTAGGTTGCCCGATTGTAAAAGAACACACACTTTCTTTTTTGGAAGTAGAAGTATCTCAGACGGTAGACGTGGGTACGCATACGCTTTTTATAGGTGAAGTAAAAAATGTCGGCGTACTAAATTCAGACGGTAAAGCCATGACGTATGATTATTATCACCACGTCATTAAAGGCAAAACGCCCGCAGGGGCTACGCATAGTTTATAAAAAGGAGAATCTTATGGTAAAATATGTTTGTGAAATTTGCGGTTATGTGTATGATCCGGCAGTAGGGGACCCGGACAACGGAATTCCGGCCAATACGGCTTGGGAAGATGTAAAAGAAGACTGGGTATGCCCTGTTTGCGGGGTAGGGAAGGACCAATTTAAGCCCGAAAATTAAATTTTAGGGCTATTTTGAAAAAAATGCTTAAAAAATAAGGATTTTTATATAAGCGAAAAACGGGCGTTCAAAATGCCCGTTTTTTAGCGTAGCGATTGTTTTGTAAAAACAGAAATGTTTTCATAAATATACTATAATACTGGTATGAAGATTTTATACGTAATTTCTTCCACAGAATTAGGGGGAGCGGAAAAGATGTTAGCGGAACTGGTTTCCGCTATCGCTCCTATGAATCAAGTGCGGGTAATTTGTTTAAAGCCGTTGGGGGAAATTTCCGTATTGCTTCAAAAAGCCGGGGCGGATGTTTTATCCTTGGCGGAAGATTCTGCGCTGGGGGGAAAAATCCACCAGTTGTCTGTTATTATCCGGGAGTGGAAACCGGATATTGTGCATGCGATGTTGCTGCGGGCCATTTTATATACACGAATTGCCTGTGCCGGTAAGAACGTTAAACTAATTACAACCCCGCATTTTGACCTTTCCAAAAGACATTTTATCTTTCAAATTTTAGATCGTTTATTAAAAGAAACAGACACTTTTACAGTGGCCGAATCTGCCTCTACGGCCCGCTATTTAATAGAGCATCAGGGATATCGTAAAGAAAAAGTTTTATTATTTCCAAATAGCGCAGACAATAAATGTTTTTATAAAGATGAAACCATCCGCGAACAAATGCGTCAAAAGCATGGTTTTCACGTGAAAACAGTTGTATTTATCTGTGTAGCGCGTTTGGCATATGTAAAGGATCCGTTGACTTTGTTAAAAGCGTTTCGTAACGTATACCGTTCCAATCCGGACATCCGGCTGGTATATGTAGGGGAAGGGGCGGAGCGGGAAAACATGGAGTTTTTTATAGAGCAAAGTGGGTTAAAAGATGTGGTACTGCTGGCGGGAGTACAATCTAATATCAACGATTGGCTAAATATGGCAGACGTGTTTGTATTGCCATCTATAGAAGAAAGCCTTCCTTTATCTTTATTAGAAGCATTAAAAGTAGGGCTTCCTTGTATGGTAAGCAAGGTGGGAGATATGCCTTTATGGGTTATCCATGGGGAAAACGGTTTTGTATTCCCCGCACAGGATATAACATTGCTTAGTTGCTTATTAGAAACGATAGCAAAAGACGCTCATAAACGCGAACAAATGGGCAAAAGCTCCTTAGAAATCTCTAAGAGAATAAACCCATCATCTCCACAATATCAACAACTTTATCAACAAGTAATTCAATAGATGTTTTCACGTGAAAACATAACTTAAGGAGATCTATGGAACAACGACTATTTATTGTTGCTTGTATTATGTATGTGTTTGCTTATGTAACACGTAAATTGAATAAAAAATATGCCTTGGCAACGGTGTCTTGGTTTGCAGGCTGGCATGTTTGTTATCTTTTGCTTATCTTACATTGTGCGCTTTATTTGCTCTTATTTGTAACAGGCGGGGGCGCCGGAGAGCCGTTAAATTGGAAAAAATTTATAATAGGATCACTCCTTATAGACGGATATGCCGTATATGAATATATAAAAGCAAAACGTGCTCCTAAAAATAAAAAAGAAGAAATAATAGCAGATGATTTGGATTGGAGCAATACCGTCTATTTTGCGGGATTTGTGGCTTCTATCGTGATGTTTTTCTTAATACAGGCTTTTAAAATTCCGTCCGCTTCCATGCAAGATACCTTACTAGAAGGAGACCATTTGTTTGTTAATAAAGCAGTCTATGGGTTCCGTTTGCCCTTTACAAAAAAATGGTTTAGTTCCTATAAATCTATCCAACGCGGAGATATTATTATCTTTGAATTCCCGGCAGAATCTAAAGAACAGAAGAACTGTGGCGGAAGCCAATACAAACGGGATTTTGTAAAACGTGTAATTGGGCTACCGGGGGATAAGGTGGAAATTAAAGATTCTCAAGTATACATCAATGACGAATTACAACCCCGCCAAGATTATGAAAAGTACGAGCCGGTTGTCCGTTTCCAAAAGACTTCGGATATTTTTGTTCCTCAAAACTATCAACAACTTTGGGAGGAACATAAATTAGATAGTTACATGGGTCTAGTTCTGCGCGACCAATTCGGTCCGGTAACTGTGCCGGAAGATGCTTATTTTGCGCTGGGGGATAACCGGGACAATTCGTGTGATTCCCGCTTTTGGGGCCCGGTGCCGCGGCAAAATATCAAAGGAAAGGCCTGGTTTATCCACTGGCCGTTAAAGCGGATCCGGTTAATAAAATAGTTTTCACGTGAAAACAGTTGATTTTTGAAGCGAATTAATGTTTAATATAAGTATATTTCTTGTGGAGGCATTATGGGCGAAATCGTTGTGGTAGCCAATCAAAAAGGGGGGGTGGGAAAAACCACCACTTCTATTAACTTATCTTATGCGCTGGCCTGTTTGAACCAACAAGTCTTGTTAGTGGATTTTGACCCGCAAGGGAACGCGGGTGCCGGAGTAGGCGTTGTTGTTGCGGACGGGGAAAAATCGGTCTATCATTTTTTAACAAAAACGGCTCCCTTTGAACAAGTGGTCCGGCAAACTTCCAGCGAAATGTTGGATGTCTTGCCAGCTTGTAAACACTTGGCCGGGGCAGAAGTAGAACTTGTAAACGTACGTGGTCGCGAAAATATGCTTAAAGATGCCTTAGCGCCGCTACGCGGAATGTACGATTATATTATTATTGATTGTCCGCCTTCGTTAGGCCTGCTTACTTTAAATGCCCTAATGGCAGCTGACAGCGTAATCACTCCTGTTCAATGCGAGTTCTACGCCATGGATGGTTTAGCTCATTTCATGAGCACCATTGCCAAAATCAAACAATTTTTACACCCGAAATTACAAATGGATGGCGGCGTACTTACCATGTACGATTCCCGTATGAATTTATCCAAACAAGTATTTTCGGAAGTGAGCCGCTATTTTGGCGATAAAGTTTACAAAACTCCGATTCCGCGCAACATCCGTTTAGCGGAAGCACCGAGTTTTGGTCAATCTATTTTTGATTACGATCCTGCCTGCCGCGGTGCCAATGCCTATATACAGTTGGCCATTGAATTTTTAGGCCGCCGCGGGGCGGATGTTTCCCAATATAAAGACTTTAAAATGACGGGAGAAATGCCCGTAAATTACGATTTCGGAGGCTGATAGCAATATGGTAAGACAAGCTTTAGGAAAAGGCTTAGATGCTTTAATTAAACAAACGCAAGAAGTAAGCGAATTAACAACTCCCCAAGCCGCACAAATGGTGGCCGCTACGCCCGGAACAGGAATGACGGTTACGCGTATTGCGGTAAATAAAATTGTACCTAACCGCTTTCAACCTCGTCGTGTTTTCGACGAAGAAAAACTGCAAGAACTCGCACAGTCCATTAAAGAACATGGGCTTACCCAACCGATTGTGGTGGTGTATGATGCGGGGCTGGATAAATATGAAATTGTCGTCGGGGAACGCCGTTTCCGCGCCACGCAACTGGCCGGGTTAAACGAAATTGATGCCATTGTTCACAAACACTTGGGCGACCAAGAAATGTGCGCTTTGGCATTAATTGAAAATATCCAACGCGAAGATTTAAATCCGATAGAAACGGCTCTTGGTTACCGCAATTTAATGAGCAAGTTCTATATTACACAAACAGATTTGGCCGGTTATTGCGGCAAATCTAAAGCCGCTATTTCCAATGCTCTTCGTTTGTTGGAATTGGAACCGGCCATTCAAGATGCGTTACAAAGCGGTGCTATTTCCGAAGGCCATGGCCGTGCTCTTTTGATGGTGACGGATCCGGCAAAACGTGAACAACTCTTTAAAAAGATGAACAGCAGCAAAATGTCTGTCCGCCAAGCCGAAGATGCCGCCCGGGCGCTCACTTTCCCCACTAAAAAGGCAGAAAAAGGCGCAAAACCGGCCGAAGTTGCCAGTTTTGAAAGCGAACTGCAATCTGCGCTAGGCACCAAAGTAGAAGTGAAATACGGCCGGAATATGAAGAAAGGCACGCTGGTTATTCACTACCATTCGTTGGATGAATTGGATAACATTGCCAGCCGTCTTAAAAACAAGATGTTGTAAG
>CADBFX010000029.1 GCA_902794125.1 uncultured Elusimicrobium sp.
CTGGCACATAATGGCGTACTTTTTTTAGATGAATTTGCCGAATTTTCTCGTTCTTCTCTGGAAGTATTGCGCGAACCCTTAGAAAATGGTCGCGTGACGATTTCCCGCGCCAAAGAAACGGTTACCTATCCGGCCCGGTTCACTTTACTAGCAGCCATGAATCCGTGTCCGTGCGGCAATCTGGGGAGCCCTACCACTCCGTGCACGTGTTCACCCATGCAAATCAATCGTTATAAGGCACGTATTTCCGGCCCGCTGTTGGACCGCATTGATTTAACCGTTAATTTAAATCCCGTTAAATATACCGATTGGAACAAAACCAGCGAAGGCGAAACATCCGCCCAAATTCGAAAACGCGTGTTAAAAGCACGTGAAATTCAACGCAAGCGATTTGCGGGAACAAGCACCTCGGCTAACGCGTTTATGACGGCCAAACAAATCAAAGAATTTTGCCCACTCCCGCCAGGAGCAGACGCTATCCTGGAAGCTGCCATGCGCAAATTCGGGTTAAGCGCCCGCAGTTTAGATAAAATTTTAAAAACAGCCCGTACAATTGCTGATTTAGAAGGCAAAGAGAATATAGAAATTAAACATTTAGTGGAAGTAATGCAATACCGTCCGCTAGACCGCAAAGGAGTGGCCGACTAGTATGAATAACGCTATTTCCACCGAAGAACGCTTGGCCCGCATTCAACTAAACGCATTTCTATATTTGCGTGCCGATTGGTTGGAACGACTGATTGAAATTTTCGGCTCGGCCCAAGAAATTCTGCGTCAAGACGCCGCTACTTTAGCGCACGAAGCCAATCTAAACCCAAAAACCGCCGAGGCTTTACTAAAAGATGCTTTTTCCATTAACCCGCAAGAGGAGTGGGATAAAACAGCCGCTTTGGGCGGACACATTTATATTCCCGAAGACGAAGAATATCCGCAATCTTTGCGCAACTGCAAAGAAGCCCCTCTTTCGCTTTATGTTTTGGGTAAATTACCACCGGATGAACATGCGTGCGTGGGAGTAGTCGGCACGCGGAAAATTACCCCTTACGGCCGGCGGGCCGCACGTAAACTAGCCGAAGATTTAGCTGCTTGCGGCGTAACAATTATCAGCGGATTAGCCCGCGGTATTGACAGCGAAGGCCAAGCGGCCGCAGTACGCCTTAAAAAACCAACGGTGGCCGTTATCGGAACGGGGGTAGGCCGTTGCTACCCGCCGGAAAACCGAGCGCTGGCCAAAGCTATTTTAGAATACGGCGGAGCCATTGTCAGCGAACTGCCGTTTAATAGCGGGCCAAATGCTTTTCACTTCCCGCGCCGCAACCGCATTATTGCCGCTTTGTCGCAACCGGTGGTTGTAGTGGAGGGCGAAATCAAGTCCGGCGCGCTCATTACAGCTAAACTCGCTTTAGAGATGGGAAAAGACGTTTTAGCCGTCCCCGGCCCGATAGACAGCCCTCAATCTGCGGGACCCAATAATCTCATCCGCCAAGGGGCGGGGGTTGTAACGTCCGTCGCAGATATACTAGACTATATACCACAGCAGTCCCGCTTTGGTTTGGATCCCCGGTTTTTTGAGGCGCCCTCGCAAACGCCCGTTAAACCGCTGGAAGAATTATCCCCGCGCCAACAGGAAGTAATGGAAGCGGTGGGTTCCGGGCAAGCCAGCTTGGACCAAATTGCCGAAGCTTTAAAAGCGGACGTACCGGAAATGGCTGGACTATTGTTTGAACTGGAAGTAAAGGGTTTTTTAGCCTGTGAAAACGGGCTATACAGTAAAAGTAAATTTTAATTTTTAAAGGAAGGGAACCATGGCAACAACAAATGTGAAAGGTAAAAAACTGGTAATTGTGGAGTCTCCCACCAAACAAAAAACCATCAGCAAGATTTTAGGGAATGATTTTATTGTACGCAGTTCCTTCGGGCACGTGCGCGATTTGCCCTCCAAAGATATCGGGGTAGACATTGATAATAATTTTACACCTACGTACGAACCGGTAGAACGGGCCAAACGGTTGATTGCGGAACTAAACGCCGCGGCTAAAAATGCGAGCGAAATCTACCTCGCCACCGACCCTGACCGCGAAGGGGAAGCCATTGCGTGGCACTTGGTTGAATTATTAAAATTACCTAAAGAACGCTACCAACGCATTTTTTTCCACGAAATTACGCCTACGGCCATTAAAGAATCCTTTGCCCATGCACGCAAAATTGATGACAATCTCGTCAATGCCCAGCAGGCGCGGCGCATTTTGGACCGCATTGTAGGGTATAAATTATCCCCCCTCTTGTGGCGCAAAATTACCTCCGGCCTTTCGGCAGGGCGCGTGCAATCGGTGGCCGTTCGTTTATTAGCCGAACGCGCTAAAGAAATTGCTGATTTTAAAGAACAAGAATACTGGACCATCGGTGCCCAGTTTGAAAAACCGCAAACCGCTCCCAAATTTTGGGCTCGTGTAACCAAGTGGCACGGCAAAAACGTGGAACAAACCACTACTTACCACTTGTTCGCGGAAGATTACAAAGTAAAAAATACCGTATTTGATACGGAAGCCAAATTGGCCCCCTTGTCCGAAGTACTCCGCAAAGGCCCTAACACGGTTGTAAAAGTAGAGAAAAAAGAAGTTAAACAAAAACCGAAACCGCCGTTTATCACCAGCACCATGCAACAAGATGCTTACAACAAACTGGGGTTTGCCTCGCAAAAAACCATGATGACGGCCCAGCACCTCTACGAAGGCATTGAAATTTCCGGTCAAACCGTCGGTTTAATTACTTACATGCGTACGGATTCTTTTAACGTATCCAAACTCTTGCAAGAACAAACTAAAAAATTTATCGGCGAAAAATACGGAGCCCAATTTGTTCCGGCCAAACAACCCGTCTATAAAAGTAAAGTAATGGGTGCCCAAGAAGCCCACGAAGCAATTCACCCTACTGACGTGCGCCGCACACCGCAACTAATGAAACCGTACTTAACGGCCGACCAGTATAAGCTTTACGAACTGATTTGGTTACGCTTTGTGGCCAGCCAAATGGCAGATGCCGTATTTAACACCGTGGCTATTGATATTGCCGCCGGGGACGAGAAAACCTGTCTTTTGCGCGCCAACGGCCGCACCATTAAATTCCCGGGATATCTTTCCATCTATAAAGATAATGAAGAGGAAGAAGAAAACCAGGAAGACAGTTCCTCTGCCTTGCTGCCGGTGCTTGCCGAAGGAGATACGCTTAATCTTTTAGATATCAACACAAAAGCGCACAAAACAACTCCGCCGCCGTGTTACAACGAAGCCAGTTTGATTAAGACGCTCGAAAAACACGGTATCGGCCGTCCGTCCACGTATGCACCAACTATTAAAACAATTTTGGACCGCAAATATATCGCCCGCCAACCCAAAACAAGCAAACTGATTGCCACGGATTTGGGAATTACCGTAACGGAAAGTCTAAAAGATTTCTTTAAAGAAATTATGGATTTGTCCTACACGGCCGGCGTAGAAGAACAGTTGGACCAGGTGGCTGAAGGAAACCAAAAATGGGTGGAACTGTTAAGTAATTTCTACGGGAACTTTAAACGGGAACTCGACGAAGCCGACAAAGGTATGCGCCGCCCGGAAGCCCAACAAACCGAAGAAAAATGCCCCATTTGCGGAAAATTTATGCTTAAAAAACGCAGCCGCTTTGGGGAATACTTGGTGTGTAGCGATAAAACCTGCAAAGGTAAAATCAACCTCTCCAGCTCCGGCGAAAAAGTACAGCCCGAGGCCACCAACGAAGTGTGTGATAAATGCGGCGCCCCAATGGTAATTCGTACCGGGCGGCGCGGCAAATTTTTGGCTTGCTCGGCTTATCCCAAATGCAAAAACACTTTTTCCATAGATGCAGAAGGGAATAAAGTGGCTTCTACCGGGCCGATTATTACCGATAGACTCTGCGAAAAATGCGGAAAACCAATGGTGTTACGCACTTCTAAGCGAGGTGAATTTTTGGGTTGCTCCGGATATCCTAAATGCAAAACGATTGTAACAGTTACACCGGAAGAAATTACCCAAATTAAAGAAGCACACGCTAAAAAGCAAGAGGAACAAAAGGCCAAATAACCATGGAACAGTGGGTGGAAGCGTTTTTATTACATTTGCAAAACAAAAATTTTTCGCCTTATACGCTTAAAAGCTATCGGGCGGATTTGCAGGACTTTTTGCACTTTGTAAATAAACGCGGCGTAAATGATTTAAAACATTTCACCCCCGCCACTATGCGTGCTTTTTTAGCCGCGTTACAAACCCAGAACAATCCGGCGCGCAATACCGTTTTACGCAAAATTGCCACGCTACGCAGTTTGGCCGCTTATTTGTTAGATCAGGGGAAACTAGCCAGCAACCCTTTTAAATTACTGCCCGCGCCCAAACGCCAAAAGTTGTTGCCCAAATTCATGACTGTTGCCGAAACAGACCGCTTGCTAGACACAGCCGCACATGATAAATTTGCCCCGCGCGATAAGGCGTTATTTGAACTGATGTATTCTAGCGGCCTGCGCCGCAGCGAAGTAACGGGACTTAAAATTAAAGATGTAGATTTTTTTAACGGTATTGTAAAAGTGCTTGGAAAAGGGAATAAAGAACGTTTGGTACCGGTAACGGATGAAGCGTTAAAAGCCATCAAAGATTATTTGGCTTGCCGCCCTTCGCCCAAAGCGGAAGATTCTCTTTTTTTAAATAGCCGCGGTACCCCTTTAACCGGAGACGGGCTTGCGTATATTTTTAAAAACACAGCCATTGCCGCCCATTTAGCCAGGCGGGTTACGCCGCATAGTTTGCGTCACTCATTTGCAACGCATTTATTAAATAATGGGTGTGATTTACGCAGTTTGCAGGAAATGCTCGGGCACAAAAGTTTGGCTGCCACACAAGGTATCGGAATTGATATCGGTGGAACCTTTGTAAAATTTTTTGTATTAAACGAAAAGCGCGAAATTTTGCGCAAAGACCGGATTGACACTGACGCTTCCAAAGGAGCAGCGGCTTTTGTGGCCCAACTTGGGGATTACATTAATGCGCGCAAAAAGGAATACGCCTCCGAAACCATAGCCGTAGCCGTTGGCGCCCCCGGAGATGTGGACCCTCAAAAAGGGGTCTTACGCTACAACCCCAATTTAAAATTTACAAATGTTTCCAATTGGCCGCTGGCTAAGCAACTATGTGACTACACGGGTATTCTGCCCTATGTGGTCAATGATGCCACCCTAGCCGCATGGGGCGTGTACGAAACCGAACTAAACCGCCAAGGAACCAACATCCTCGTTGTAACAATGGGAACCGGTATCGGCGGTGGTATGATTATTAATAAAGAACTGTACCAAGGTTCTAACGGAACGGCCGGAGAAATCGGTCATTTAAAAATTGCCGATATTGTTACAGGTCCGCAATGCGGGTGTGGGGCACGAGGTTGCTTGGAAGCTTTTGTGGGGACTATCGGCATTAAACGCCGCGTGTTGGAGGCGGTTGCTCAAAACCCCGATAGCGAGCTAGCCAAATTAGTTCAGGCCGAAAAGAATTTTAAGATAGAAGTTGTCTCGCGCGCGGCCGAAAAAGGCTGCCCGGTTGCTTTAAAAATTTGGGAAGACACCGGCCATTATTTAGGCATCGGCATTGCCAACGCTGTTTTACTATTAGATTTAGACACCGTCGTATTGGCGGGAGGTGTTTCTGCTGCGGCTCCGTATTTTATGCCGGCCCTGCAACAAGTGCTTCAACACCAGCAGATTAAAACACCGTTTGAACACGTCAAATTATTAACATCCAAAAATCCTAACGTGGGAGGAGTCGGCGCCGCCCTATACGCTATTTACCGCGCCCAACAGAAATCATCCCCATGCGCCTAACACCTGCTGTTTGCTTATCCGGTTTATTCTTATTTGCTTCGGCTTTTGCTCAAGCCGAAGACCGGGTATTGCCCGCCCCGCAAGGAGATGGTTTCGTCTATTTCACTTCTGACACAGCCACATTAGAACCGGAAAACAAAAAAATTAATCTTAGCGGAAATGTCACCCTCATCCAAAAAACTCCCGATGGCAACAAACGTACTGTCACTGGGGAAAATATCACTTTTGATCAATTAAACACCACCATTTCTTCTGTGGGCCTGGTCACGATTGAAGACGGAAAAGGCGGCGTAATTCGCGGCACGAACATGGAGGCCAATTACACCACCAAAGATTTTTCGGCTGATAATTTAACTACCGAATACCCACCGCTTCGCGTGTTGGGAGCCAAACAAATCTCTTCCAAAAATGGGAAACAAGTACTACGCAAAGCCGAAGTAACCTGCTGCGATTGCGAAGACCCGCACTATACGTTATCCGTCGGGAAATTGACCGTTTCCCCCCAAAAGCGGGTATTTGGTACAAACGCCGTGTTGAAATTGGACGGATTTCCTGTTTTTTATGTGCCGGTATTTTGGCGCTCGTTAGACTCGCAAAAACCCTGGACTACCTATGTGGACTTTACACAAAGCGGCAAAGTAGGTTTTGGGGTACTCACTTCTTCTGTTTTTAAACCGATTCTCGGGTTACGGCCTACACTTAATTTAGATTATTACACTAAATCTGGCTTCGGGGTAGGTGGCGGATTAACGGCTGTTACTTCCCCCACCTTGCGCGGAAGCGGCGAGTTTTATTACATCAACGACCATAATGCTCATAGCATGAAACTGGCCGACACTAAACGTTGGGGCCTTCAGGGCGGTTATTGGTGGGAAATGTACGATTCGTCCGACCATTTTAATAACCCCACCGGCGCGTTATACCAATTTCAAACCAAATTCCGTATGGTATCCGACCCGTACTTTAACGATACCTTCTTCCGCAGCAACCCCTATATCTTTATGCCGGACCAGGAAACCAACTTTTCGCTTTCCCGCCAAACGCGGCGTTCCACCCTGCGCGTGAGTTATCAAGAAAAAGATATTTTCACGTGGGACAAACAAAAATTTATGGCGGAAAAACGGGTGCTCCCGGAAATAAAATTTAACGTATTACCGTTTAATGACCCATTGCTGAAATTATCACACCGTTTAGAAACCGATTTTAATAACACCTCTCGTTTGCAATATAGAAACGGCCTTCCCAATGAAGAAGGCCCTTACCAACGCCAGGCGCATGCCAAATGGACGACGGAAAAATCGTTCCGCTTGGGCCGCAATTTGACGTTTATGCCCAGCGCATTTTATGATCAAACTGTTACCTTTGAAGATACCGCCAACCAGGATAAAGATGCCTGGGTCGGCCGCATTGGTACGGATCTAAATTTACAAACCCGCTCGTTTTTGGGAACAACGGACGTTGGCTACCAATTTACCAAGCGTTTATCCACCGGCACCTTATCTTCCGACCAACAATCGCCGGACCAAGGCATTGAACGAAACCGCTTGTATTTAACCAATTATTACCGCCCCACGTTCAACACATATGTCCGTTTTGGGGCCGGGTTTAATTTGTCCGACTATACCTACGATTTAACCAACGGTTATGGCCACCCCATTACGTGGGAACATTTAAAAGAACGCGTGGAACCGCTACTACTGGAATGGGGATACAATTCACCGGACGGAACTGTAAATTTCTTCTTGCAGGACCAGTACGATTTAATTTCCAAAAATATCAATTTTATTGCTCAATCCAACTTTACAGTTAAAGATCAGTTGCTGGGCCTGGGGCTTAATAACTTCGCCGATTTCACAGACCCCGCCAGTCTATATTCCACCAATGCGGACCGATATACTATCACGACTACTTGGGGAATCCGCCCCCCCAGCAAAAAATGGTGGGCCGATTTAGAATTTGATGCAGCATTTTTCCGCGGAAGTTTTGTAGGATTTAATAAGAGCATCCGTCTATCGCGCGATTTTCACGATGCACGGTTGGAATTTACGGTCCGTCACCGCAACCATAACTTGTCATTCTCGTTCAGATTTAATATTCTGTGCGGGGCCGGCAACCGGGCAAATGCCCAAATCCCGGAGGACACGTATTGGTATCCGTGGCGGCGTGAAGGAGATTTAAGAGATTAACGAGGTATAATTTATGAGCGCAACCCCTACTATTTACCACAAACAAGGTTGGATTGAAGTTATTTGCGGTTGTATGTTCTCCGGCAAAACGGAAGAACTCATCCGCCGCGTACGCACCGCATTAATTGCCAAACAAAAAGTACAACTGTTTAATTCCAAAATAGACACTCGCTACGGGATAGACAGCATCACCAGCCACAACCAAAATAAAGTGGCGGCCACATGCGTAAAAAATTCAGCTGAAATTTTACCGCTTATTGAAAAAGATACCCAAGTAATTGCCATTGACGAAGTAAACTTTTTTGACAAAGGGATTGTAGAAGTTTGCGAAAAACTGGCCAACATGGGCAAACGCGTCATTGTAGCCGGCTTAGATACCGACTACCGCGCCGAACCTTTTGAAGTAACCGCCGCTTTACTTGCCAAAGCGGAATTTGTTACTAAAAACTTAGCCGTATGCACCAAGTGCGGCAATCCGGCCAGTTTTACTCAGCGTACCAGCAAAGACACAAAACGCATTGTAGTAGGCACGACGGACTCCTACCAAGCCCGTTGCCGCCGTTGTTACAAAAAACCCCGCAAATAGGAGATTTTATGAACAAACATCCATATATCGGTTTTTGGAAACGCGCCGTTGCATTTGTGATAGATTCCATAATTTTATCACTACCGCCTGCCGTCATTTGTTTTCCGCTCATGTTGTGGCAAGGAAATCTATTGCAAAACACACCGGAAGACGACGAGATGTTTTTGGTCCGCATGGGGTTTGTAGCCCTTATTTACATACTATGGCAAGTGTTAGGGCTTATTTCTTTTTGGCTTTATTTTGCATTGTCGGAAAGTAGCCCGCGCCAAGCCACGTTAGGGAAACGACTCCTTAAAATGAAAGTTATCGGCAAAGATGGCGAACGCATCGGCTTTGGCCGCGCCAGCGCCCGGACGTTTTCAAAACTACTCTCTTATATTACACTTTACATTGGGTTTATTATGGCGGGGAACACGCAACGCAAACGCGCGTTGCATGATTTAATCGCCGAAACGTACGTCGTCCGGGCAGATTTTGAACCCACTACGCCTTTGCCTGATTGCCCGGCCCATACGGTGCGTTTATGGTTTTTGTCTATCTTAATGGTCATCGGGAGCCTGGGGCTATTTGTATTAATCAATTTGGCTTCCCCGGCTAACCACGCTCGTGTAGCCGCCACCCGCTTGCAACGCTTAGCTCAACAAAAGGATCCGTTAGCACAGCCCTTGGTATTGGATGGCGTAACATACACCCGCACCGGGGCAGGTTACCGTGCGGCCCTGGGAGATTCGTTTGGAAATACGCTGTTCTTGGCCGATGATGAAATAAATGTTTGTTGTGAACCACGCGCCACTAGCAATTGCGACGTAACAGGTTTTGAAGCGTGTGAGTAGTTTTGTATAAAAAATAAAAATGGAGAAATTATGTCAAAAATATATCCGTATGCAGGGTTTTGGAAACGCGTAGTAGCGTTTATTATAGACGCTATTGTTCTTTGCATTCCGGTTTTCATCATATCCGGGATTGTGATGTATAAATCCATGAGCACGATGCTTCCTGCGGCCATGGCTGCTCAGGGCCAACAAATTCCGCCGGAAGCCATTTCTTCCATGCTCAATATGTATATCGGCATGTTCGGCTTGCAAATTCTCAGCCTTATTTTGTATTGGCTTTACAATGCACTCATGGAAAGCAGTTCCAAACAAGCCACCTTGGGCAAAATGGCCATGGGCATTAAAGTAGTGGACGAATCCGGGCAACGCATTTCGTTCTGGCGCGCCACCGGCCGTGCGTTTGGGAAATGGTTATCCAGCTTAATTTTGTATATCGGGTTTTTAATGGCTGGGGCAACACGGCGCAAACAAGCGTTGCACGATATCATCTGCTCTACGCTTGTAGTAGATGAACACTTCCAACCCGGTGAAGCTACGCCCGAAGTGCCTACTCACTTTGTACTGCTGACGTTATCTTCGCTAGCAGTAGTTGCAGCCTTTCTTTTACCCTTCGTGTTCCTGGGGGCTTTAATGATAGCGGATATTACGCACGACACCAATACAACACCCTGGGATGATAAATCTATGGAACAAGTGGAAGAAACTTTTGCTATTACCGGCAAATATTGGTCAGCCTATACCAAATTCTTTGACCTAAAAAGACTTCCCGCCGAAGAACGTAAAACTGTTACGGAAGACGGCTATACTTATACATTTATGGAAGACGGCATTCACGCTACACGCGAGGATGATTCTTCATACGAGCTATTCTTAAATAACGACCCTTATAATTACACGCCTTGCTGTAAGGTGTTAAGTGAACCAAGCACATGCACTAAAATGAAAGAAAATATAGATTCGCTTAAAATGTGTGAATAAATAAATGTATTAAAATACCCCCAAGGAATTCCTTGGGGGTATTTTTATTAGTTGTTGTGTTAAAAACTCCAATGCGGGGTAAAGGTGTCGCCTTTCAGATCGGCCAGTAAATGTGGGGCACTGCCGTCCATATCCATCATATATAGTTGGCGTTTGCCGTTACGCGTGGTGGTAAACGCAATAAAACGTCCGTCGGGAGACCACGTTGGGTCCTCATTGGAACCCGCGTCAGTCGTTAAGCGGCGCAGTTGCGTACCCGTTAAATCTACTAAGAAAATATCCATCGGATGATATGGAGCTTCGCGCCCGGAAAAAACAATCCACTCCCCGGTGGGAGACCATTGCGGGCTGTCCGACCAGTTAAAGTTTTTCGTAAGCGGACGAGTTTGCCCGGTGGCAAGCTCCATTACGTAAATCTGCGGGTTACCCGCCCGGTTGGACACAAACGTAATATATTTTCCGTCCGGTGAGTAGGAAGGCGAACCATCCACCGAGGCTTTATTGGTAATTTGTTGTTTTTTGTGTGAAACCAAATCGTAAATATAAATACTGGGGTTAGATCCGCCGGAGCTGGTGAATACCAAGTTGGATCCGTCCGGCGACACGCCACCAATTAGCGACAACCCCCCGCGGATAATTACCGGGGCGATTTTTCCACCGCGTAAATCAATAGAAAAAATATCCGGATTACGGTATTTGTAGGTGGTATAGAAAATCCGTCCGTCCTTAGACCAGCGCGGCAAGAGCGCGATACTGCGGTCGTTGGTTAATTTTTGCAGGTTAGCGCCGTCGTAATCTACTACATAAATTTCTTTATGACGCGTGGAGTTATTGGCAAATGCAATTTTTGTATCGGCAATACCGCGTTTACCCGTTAACGCCGATACAATCTGGTCCGAAGCGATGTGCGATAAACGCCGCAAACTACCTTGCGTTCCTTTAAATGCTTTAGAAAAAACAGGCGTGCGGGTAGATAAATCATACACGTAAATTTTAATGGTATAGTAGGGATCGGCAAAAGTCACATCGCCCGCTAACAAATAGCTGGCTTTGGCGCGGGCCCAGCCGGTCATCGTTTCGCTCAGTTTAGTGGCGCTAAAGGCGGGGCCTTCTTCGCTTACGTCAAAATAACGGGCAAATAACAAATCCGCGCGCATGACATCATGCACTTGTCGGGCCGCCGACTGAGAAGTCTCGTTATCTACGGCAAACGCAGGCATCCCAATCGTGGGCAGGCGTTTATTACCTACCGAGGTAATACCGATATAGACGTCCGTGTTATACGCAAAAGCACTAAACGCCGTAAAAAATAATACGAGCACACTGCAACCAATCAGCCATTTTTTCATAAAATTTTTATTTTAATTTAGCCAGCGAAGTTTTGGCGCGTTTGGCTTCTGACGAGTTTGGATAGTCCTGCACGATAGAAGACAAATAGCGTTTGGCTTCATCCGTCTTGCCCAGCGGAATGATGTTGCGGGCATATTTTAAGCGGGCCGAAGCCGTAGATTTACTTTTTGGAAATTTTTGAAGGATATTGGCATACGCCACGGCGGCTTCTTTATGTTTGCCGGCATTGGCGTAGGCATCTCCCAGATACATATAGGCTTGTTCTACGTTTTCGCTATCGGGATAATTAGTAATGTAAAGTTTAAACCCGGTAGCGGCCGATTCAAAAGCCCCTTTATCTAAATGGGCTTTGGCTTCGGCGAATAAATCGGAAGGAAGTACGGACGTAGCTGCAGCCGGTTGGGCGGGTTGCGCGATAGAAGCGGCTAAGTCGTCCAATTTAGTAGATAATTGAGAAAATTGTGTATCTACTTGAGCCAAATTTTCGTTAGAAACCGACAGATTTTGGTTCAGCTCATCCATTTTTACGGCCAGTTCTGCCTGGTTGGCCTGCATTTGGACAATGGTGGCATTGAGTTCCTGCAGTTGTAATTTAAGAGTGCCCATGTCCCGTTCGCTTGCCACACAGCCGGACAGCAAAAAGCCCGCTCCTGTGAGAAAAATAAAAAGAGTTATTTTCTTCATATGAAACGGGCTCCTTGCGTAAAAGATTATTTAACGCTTAACAACGTATCGGCTCTGCGGTTTTGCGCCCAGCAAGATTGGGACGCTTCATAGCAGACCGGTTTTTCTTCGCCGTAGGAAACGGTGGTGATGTTAGCAGCCGGAATGCCCATGCGGACATAGTAGGCTTTTACTTCATCAGCACGTTTTTGACCTAAAGCAATGTTGTAAGCAATAGTGCCTCTGTCGTCGCAGTTACCTTCAACGGTTACTTGATAAGAAGCCATGGCCGCAGCCGCTTTGATGGCTTGCGCATTCGCTTCTACGATTTTGCGGGCATCGGCGGACAAGGTGGCTTTATCCAAGTCAAAGTGTACCACACCCAAGGATACTTCTTGAGAAGGCACATTGGAAGTAACATCAGTTTCTTCCAACACCATTTCAGCGCCGGTACCGGCGGTCAAGTCAGCATTGGCATCGTCTTTAACGTTCTTTTTGCAGGCAGTTAAGCCGGCGGCCAACGCAAAAACTAATACAACTTTCAGTAAGTTTTTCATGCATCTCTCCGTTTTAGAATTATAATTCTACCTATAAATAATAGCAGACTTTCCCCCTCTGGGTCAATGAAAATTTTTTTTAATTAGAAAAGGCCGCTTAAAAAAAGCGGCCTTTTTGGAAAACTAGTTTACTTATCCGAGTAACTTTGTCAGTATCTGGCTAATTACCCGTGGGTTGGCTTTGCCTTTACTCAACTTCATAACTCCCCCCACAAGCGCGCCGATAGCGGCTTTGTTGCCTTTTTGGTAATCGGCCACGGCTTTGGGGTTAGCGGCAATAGCGGCTTTGGCCCATTCTTCCAGTTGGCCTTCGTCGCACCATACCACGCTTGGCAATAATATCCGCCGGGATTCCCCCGTTCGCATAGATTTCATCAAATACTTCGCGGGCTTGCTTGCGGTTAATTTTTCCGCTTTCTACAAATTCTAACAATTCCGCTAAGCGCGACGCCGGGATAGGAGAATCTTCAATCTCTTTATTATCCGCGTGTAACAAACCGAGTAAATCCGTTTGAATCCAGTTGGATGCTGTTTTTAAAGACACTTTTCCGCTTTTGGTAACTTCTTCAAAATAATCGGAAATTTCGCGCGAGCTGGTCAGCACCCCTGCATCATAGGCAGAAAGTCCCGCTTTGGTAAAGCGTGCTTCTTTGCTGGCCGGGAGTTCCGGCATGCCGGC
>CADBFX010000030.1:0-803 GCA_902794125.1 uncultured Elusimicrobium sp.
TACATCTACCTGTATCGGGATTTGGTTCATGCCCGGGTAGGCAATGGAAGAATTAAAAGCAATTTTATCCGTGATGATTTGGTCGCCGGGAACGTCCGTGGCTACTGTGGCGCGGAAGGCAAAGTCTCCATTCGTTTTACCAAATTCACCGGAAATCTCGTAGGACCCATCCCACGCTGCACAGAACGGAATAGCTTGGTTGGTAGGAGTTCCATCTTCATTAAATATTATGGTCTTACAAACACCGCCTTGACATCCATAACCATTCGCTCCATCGTATTCACCAGACTTAATACACCAATTTTTCCCCGAGTACAAACTATGCGAACCATCGGTATCACAACACTTAGCGGCGTTAGTACCCGTCACAACATCTGCATCTGTTCCGCCAATCAACCTGCAAGTTCCATTACGCCATTCCAAACGTGCGTTTGAACAGGTGTAACCATCATTGGGGCCACCTGGGCATCTGTAAGAACCACACTTTGCCGATTCCTGATTGGGGTACAAATCGATCGTGCGAATGGCTGGAGCTTGTTCCGGGTCTTCCACGTTTTTGTTGTTGTAGTATTTAACGATATCAAATTTAATTTGCTGCAACGGGAAAGACAACGAGTACGTACTGCCTGCCTGCGGGCGGTTGGTACACGTCACATTCATACACAAAGACAGGCAGTGGTTGGGATATTTATTTGCTGCTGGGGCATCACTCGGATAGGGCTGGTCGTATTCAATCAAGGCCGAACCGACCCACGGATCCTGAACTTTGTTAGTGTCAGGGTCATTGCCGGACATGGCACTAT
>CADBFX010000030.1:889-9787 GCA_902794125.1 uncultured Elusimicrobium sp.
CCGGCGTAGCGCACATCGGCCGTTTGGGCAAACAACGGGATCACGCCGACCGCTAATGCAACCAAAACAGCGGCCAACACTCTACTTGCAACCGAGTGAAATAATGCACGGAATGAATTGAAAAAAATACGTTTTTGAAAAGGCATTCCCATAAAAACAGTTCGCAAATCGTTATATATTTAATAGACCACAAATAGCGGCGTGCGTTCCTTTTGAATACACGTCGATATGGTACTATTACATTTTCGCAACTTTTGACCGTTGTGTCAACCCTTTTTTTATGGCTTTTGCGTTGGCGGTTCTTTGTAAAAAAAGAGGTGCTGGATAGCGCCTCTTTTTTACCTGGCATTTATTTCTTTTTCGCAATCGGAATGTGAGGAACTTTGTCGGCCACGTCTCGGTACAGGGCGTAATCGCCGCGGCCGTTCTGTTTAACCACATACAAGGCTTGGTCGGCCCGTTCCAACAGGGTTTCCACGCTGTCCCCGTCCATCGGGAAAGAAGAAATCCCTTGGCTGACGCTCAAATGAACTTCTTCCCCGCCGGTACACCGCGTAGGAAGCGTAATTGCGTGGATACTTTCTTTTAAACGGTGGGCAATCAGTTTGGCTTCTTCGCCGTTGGTGCGCGGGAGCATTAACATCATTTCGTCTCCGCCAAACCGGCACGGAACATCCGTCTGGCGTAGGCTGGTGCGAACCACTTGGCTAATGGCTTTCAACGCCCAGTCCCCGATTTGGTGTCCATAACCGTCGTTAATTTGTTTGAACCAGTCAATATCAATAATGATAAGCGATAAAGACAAATCAAACCGTTTGGAACGGTAGATCTCTTCGGCAAATTTTTCGTTAAAATAACGACGCACCGGAAGTTTGGTCAGTTCGTCATAATTGGAAAGTTCCTGTACACGCTCAAACAAACGTGCATTATCAATGGCTAGAGCCATTTGCGAAGCAAATTGTTGCAAAGAAATAAAGTCCAAATATCCAATTCTGCGGCGGGAAAGAATGTTATCAAACGTCAAAAATCCCACTTTATTACGTTGCACTTTGAGCGGGATATAAATAACACTGCGGCCGGAGCGGTACGAAACAGCCTCCTCAAATACATCTTTTAACAGTTGTTGTTCTTCTTCTTTGTTGAGCGTTTTTCCGTCTCGCTGGGTAACCTGGCCGGAAATATCCACCCCCAACACCGATTTAATTTTAGTACCTTCGGCATTGGTTAGATACAAATGTACGCGGTCAAAACGAAAATACTTTTGCACCCCTTTCAAAATGAGTTCCAACCCGTCGTTTAAACGAAGCGAAGAAGCAAAAATAGTAGCTAAATCATTCAGCGCGGTAGATACATTGAGCCGTTGGTTTTTGGCCTGGTCAATTTCCGTATTGTGTAAATTGTGGGAAATTTCTTGCCCCAAAGCTTTAATTAAATCTATTTCCTGCTCGGTAAACACGCGGTGCTTACGGAAGCGTTCCAACCGAAGCACGCCCACTTTTTCTTGCATGAACGAGTGAACTTCCCCCGCACGCAATTCCAAACTGGGCCGTTTCCATTTAATCAGCAAGTATAAGGCCGGGTATCCCAAATCCATGGTTTTCGCAACGCCGTTTTTTAACATTTCTTGTAAAAATGCCGGTTCATTACGCACGGAAATATCTTCCTGCATATCCATACAGTATTCTTTTTTGCACATCATTTTAAGCGACAACATCGCCCGTTCTTGCTGCCAATCAAAAAAGTAAACGCGGTCCAATTTAAACAAATCCCGCATGGCCGGCAAAGCATGTTCCAACAGTTCCCGTTTATTTTGGAAAGATTGGTTTAATTCTTTATGAAATTTATAGAGGATATATGATTTTTTATCAAACATAACTTATCCCTCGTAAATGGATAACAAATACGAAATTTCCTGCGCGGTGCTATCCAATTCTTTATTCAGAGAAGCCGGGGTAAACGTGCCGGACACTAACTGCGCGGCACAAATAGCCAGTACATGCTTTAAAATTTCCATAATTGTCCCGGTAATGACCATATTGGGAAGCGTGCGCGCGGAAGACACAATTTCCCGGTACAATTCTAACCGCGGAGCCGAAGAAACCAACCGCTCAAAGGGCTCCTCAAACGCCGGAAATACCTCTATCATCTTGGCATAGCGGGTTTGAATATCGGGACGAGTACAAAACTTAATAAATTTGAGAGCGTCTTTTTTGTGTTGCGACAACGTATTAATAAATAAATTCATACCGGATAAATACGATACGGATTTTTTCCCAATTGCGGGCAAGGGAACCGTATGCACGCGCATACCCCGCCGGGCACTAAACGTGCTGATACCTTGCTTGCGGGAAATCATCATGCTGGCTTTGCCGGACATCATCGTTCCCAACGAACCGCGTTCCCGCAAAATAGGCATGTATCCTTTTGAGGCCAAATTGATGTAATTTAAAAGGGCTTCTTTAAACGGTTTAGTACCTACTTGGGTAGTAGTTTTGTCCGCAGAAAGTAAACTGACCCCTGCGCTCCACACACACGGCAACGCATTACGCATGGAAAGCGAACCGCGCCAGTCGCTATTTTGCACCGGGAAATAACCCGGCACGTCGTGAAATGTCTCTTGCAATGCTTTACAAATAGATAAAAAACCTTGCCAGGTGCGCAAATCTTCTTCCGGGTGCTGGGTAACTAATTTCAAATGATCCGCCCGGTAATGGAGCGCACTAACATCAAACCACCATGGGTAAGAATAAATATCTTTGGTACCCGGTTGGTAGCAATGCTCCCGCAACGGAAGCAAAGCATCTGCCAACGAAAGCCCCGGGTCTAATTGTGACAAATTCTCCGCCACGCCTTCTTTAACCAAGAGTGCCGTCCAATAATGCGGGATTTGTATCACATCCGGCACTTCTTCCTCGTGCGTAGGATGTTTAATCGTAAACATACGCCGCCATAACACGTTACGCGTAAATACACGGATGTTTACGTCTATGGAAGGGTTCTCTTTTTTAAATAGTGCTAACAAAGTAGCGTAATCTTCTTTGGTTTTTGCGCCCGAATCGGGCATTACCCACACAATCATGAAATTCTCCTACCGGCCCCAGTTCTGCACCTTTCGGTTAGGGTCTATATTGATATTCGGTTTTACCGGGCGGCCTGTTTTTTCTGCATATTCTAATTTTTTATACGCGGCCAGTGCAATCATGGCGGCATTATCTGAGGATAATTTGCGCTCCACAAAATGAGCTTCTATCCCTTGCGCGGCCGCTTGCGCCGTCATTTGTTCGCGCAACAACGCATTGGCAGCTACTCCCCCACCAACCGCAATATGCTTTACCTTATATTTTTTAGCGGCCCATAACGTTTTAGTCACTAACGTTTCCACCATGGCACTTTCAAAACTGGCACACACATCCGCTACATTAACGGGTTGGTGGTCCCGCAAGTAATAACTGACCGCCGTCTTAATACCGCTAAACGAAAAATCCCACGTGCCCGGCAGTAACGGCCGCGGGAAAGCAATTGCATCTCTTTTCCCGCTAAGGGCCTGTTTGGATACCTGCGGCCCACCCGGGTACGCAAGCCCTAACAGTTTAGCCACTTTATCAAAAGCCTCTCCGGCCGCGTCGTCGCGCGTGCGGCCAAGCACCTTATAATCGCCATATCCTTTTACATACCACAATTCTGTATGCCCGCCTGATACCACTAGCGCAATTAACGGGAAGGATAACCGGTCTTTCACTTCGTTTCCTTCAAAGTTGCAGGCAAAAATATGGCCTTCCAAATGGTTCACTCCAAGTATAGGCACATTTTTAAAATTTGCAAGTGTTTCCGCCGCTACGCGCCCTACCATCAGCCCCCCCGGAAGCCCCGGCCCGCTGGCAAAAGCCACATAATCAATCGGGTTATCCTGTAATGCCTCGGCAATGACGGTAGCAATCTTGGCCGCGTGAGCGCGGCTGGCTAACTCGGGCACAACGCCATGATATTTTTTATGTTCTTCTATTTGGGAATAAATCACGTTCGTCACGATCTCCCTCCCGCCTCTAAGTAGCGAGGCGGAAGTTTCATCGCACGTAGATTCAATCCCTAAAATCATGACGTCGTTTTTCATTTATTTTTCGTCCGTTTCATCCGTTTCTTGGGAAGATTCATTTTCTTCTTCTTGTTTTTCTTCCGCTTTGCGTTTGGCAGCCGCTTCGGCAGAAGCTTTTTTGGCTTCTTCCAAAGATAATTTACCTGTTAAAATTTCCACTGTTTTATCCAACACCGGGTCCGGCGCGGTAAATTTCATCACCGGATCTTTTTGGCCGGGCGTATAGATAAGGTCTAAATACTGTTCAAATACTTTGGCTTCGTCTTTCGCTTTGACAATTACTTCCACGTCCGGGAAAATCCCCCCTTCGTCAGCTTTAGATTTATCGCGATAGTCGCGGTGAATCATTTTGCCAGACGGCGTATAATAACGCGCAATCGTTAAGCGTAAGCCCGCGCCGCCTCCCAGCGGCATCACTTGTTGCACACTGGCTTTACCAAAGGTACGTTGACCTACCACAAAAGCACGGTTATTATCCTGGAGCGCACCGGATACAATTTCGCTCGCGCTGGCAGAACCTTGGTTGACGAGTACCGCCATCGGTATATCGGTATAAGCCCCTTTATCAGATGTTTTAAATTCCTGATAATATTCCTTTTTGCGGCCTTTTGTATAGACAATCATCTGATTGTCTTGCATGAATAATTTAGCAATATCCACCGCCCCGGTTAAAAGTCCGCCCGGGTTAAAACGTAAATCCAACACAAGTGATGTCATCCCTTTTTTCTTTAAATCTTCCAGGGCTTTTTTTACTTCATCCGTCGTGTGGCCGGAAAAATCTACCATATAGATATACCCAATATTGTTTTCCAACATCCGGTGATACACTACTTCGGGTACGATAGATTCGCGCTTAAAATTAAAGTCCGGCAGTTTTTTGTATTTTCCGGTCTTGGGGTCTTTGCGGCTCATGGTCAGTTTCACTTTGCTCCCCACCGCTCCGCGCATAAGCTCTACCGCTTCTTCCAGCCGCAACCCGGCCAGGTCTTTATCATCTACAAATAAAATGCGGTCCCCCGGCATCACTCCGGCCCGATAAGCCGGCGTGTTTGGCATGGGAGTAATGACCGTAATAAAATTATCTTTTTTCTGAAGGCGAATTCCCAAACCGCCAAAATCGCCGCGTGTTTCATTTTTCAAATTTTTATAATTTTTGGCATCTAAATATTGGGAAAAATCATCCAATTCTTCTACCACTCCTTTGATGGCGCCTTCTATCAGTTTATCCGTATCGGTTTTTTCCACATAGTTTTCTTTTACAAATTCCAATACTTCTACAAAGGTGCGTAATTTTTTAAGGCTGTTATCCGCCGCCGCATATGCATACGGAAAAAGCGTGCCAACAAAAAAGATAACGGCCGCAAATACAGCATAACGATTTAATTTTTTTCCTTTCATAAGTTCCTCTTTATTGTAACCAATCTTCCGGATCTACCGCCGTAGTACCTTGGCGAATTTCAAAATAAACCGCATGTTGGCCTGTGCCGGAAGAAGACTGCGTATCCGTGCCGGCAGTGCCGATAGTGCCTTGTTGCGGGAGTTTATCCCCCACATTTACTTGAATACTACGTAAGAATCCGTAAATTGTAAAAAATCCTTTGTTATGGTCCACAATCACCACTTTTCCGTACGAGCGGAATGGCCCGGCGTAAATAACACTACCGGCTGCTGCGGTGCGGACCGGCTCGGAAGCCCGGGCGGCAATTTTAATACCGTCACGGAAAATCCACGTATTTAAATCGGCCCGATATTCTTTGCCAAATTTACTGATCACTTTCCCCGTCACCGGCCAGGGCAAACTGTGTTTCGGCACGTCAATACGCGGCCCACTGGCGGAGGAAGTGTTATTTTGTGTGGCGGCTGTTTTCTTGGCCGCAGCCTTACGTTTGCGCTCAAACGAAGCCAATAAATTATTAAGTTCTGCCGCCGATTTATTTAATTCGTTAATTTCGTTACGCACTGCTTGGGCTTTGCGTTTGGTTTGGTCTAAATCTTTTTGTTTCTTTTTAAACGACTGTGAAATAACGGCTTGTTCTTCTTTAATCTTTGTATTTTGGGCCTGCAATTTACGGTTGCGTTCTTCAAAAGATTGTTGGCGAAGTTGGGCTTCTTCGTTTTGTTTTTTTAATTCTACGGCAAAAGCGGCTTTATGCGTTACCATCCGGTCCACAAAAATATCTTGCTCTAAACTATACCCGCCGGGGCAAAACGGACAATCCGGCGTAAAATAATGCGCCTCGAGTTCGGTTTCCACCACGCCTTGCCACATCGGCATACTGCGCTCCAACGCGGCGCGCTTGTCTTCAATAGACAATAGGTTTTGTTCAATATAAGAAATGTCCGACTCTAATTTGTTTTTCATCTGCTGGGTACGCGCTTTTTTATCTTCCAGCGTGGCAATTTCTTTAGAGATTTTCTTTTCTTCTTCGCGGTATTTTTTGAGTTCGTTTTCTTTTTGGGCAGCTTCCTGCTTTAAACGTTCAATTTCGCGCTTATGCACGGCAGCCTCGTCGCAAAACAGCGGCGAGGTGCAACACACAAGCAGAAACAAAACGCTTAAAATTTTTGCCATTTGGATAACGTCCACCCCAAAAGCCCGCTAAAAATGACGAGCAAAATCTGTCGCCCCCACGTAGTAAATTGGGCAACGGCTTGGTTCAAAAGCCCGGTAGGATAAATAAGTACCGCAAACAAAGCACACGCCCCCAAGGCGGCCAACATGCCGGAAATCGCCCCTTCCAACGAGTGAGAACGCGATTGGACCGACGGATAAGCTTCCACTAAAAACATAAAAGCCAAAAACAAAATCCCCGCAATCAAAAGAGCCAAGCGCAATAATTTAGCACATACACCTGTATAAAAAACAAGTTGAGCATGCTGCGCATTATAATGCGGAACAACGGTTTCATATTCCGAGGCGATATTGTCTATGAACGGACGGATATTATTGATGGCCTGTTCGGACAAACGAAGCTCAAAATACGCCGGCATTTTGTTTTTCCCCATCAGTAACAACGAGTCTGCCAATTGCGAGTTTTGTTGCCGCACCGTTTCCAACCCGTCTTGCGGAGAAAATAATTGCACCGATAAAATATCTTCTTTTTGGTTTAACGTTTCACCCATTTGGGCTAATTTTTCGTTACTTGTTTTACCGGGAACGGTTAAAATTACTTTAAAAGTATCGTGTAAGGCTTGATAATACCCTTGCAAGCGCATATCAATAAACAAAGCACTTTGCCACAAAACCATAATGGCGAACACCAATAAGAATAACCGCCGGTGCAGCCGGAAAATATGTTTTTCCGCAGGGGCACTATTTTTTGCAGGAGTTATTTCTTTTTTCATTTTTTCCTCTCGGTCCAGCCAAAAGCGTCTTTTAAGCGCGGGAAAATATCCGTGTTATGATACACCCCGCCAAATCGCTCGGCCTGTGCGCCATATGCAATGCTGATTAAAGGCGCAGCAGAGTGGTTTCCCGTCGCCCAAGATAAACCATACAGGCGATTTAATTGCTTAAATAAACCATTAATATCTCGCACATTATCAAATTGGGAAATATCCACCACATACCCCAATCCTTCACTTAAACGGCGTTGGATATAATCGGGTGTACGTCTTTCCATCGGAATCTCATGTAATTCTTGCGCCAAGGAATGTAAACTGCGTTTTTGTTTTTCCAGCAGTTTATAGGTGCGAAAATCCGCATAATACGTGTTCCCGCCGTACAACATCTCCCCTTGTTCGGTTTTATGAGCCGCTTGGTTAGAATCCAAATGATGATACACAAAAGTCCCTAGCCCGGTATCGTGGTCCGCATTTACATAAACCAGTGTACCCGGGTGTTTATCGGCATAATCGCGCGCCAAACTAATTACTTCGTCTATCACTTTCATTTCCGCGAGCACTCCCCCGGCATCATTGGCATGGGCAGACCAGTCAATTTTACCTGCTTCTACCATGAGCACAAATCCTTTTTTATTTTGCTCTAATAAAGCAATGGCTTTTTTGGTTTGGTCCCAGAGGGAAGGAATTTGCGGATGCTGATACATTTCTACCGCCGGCGGCATCCCCGCTTCCGAAAAAAGTCCTAATAGTTTGCCGGAAGTAATTTTATTCAGATCCTTGCGGTCTAAAGCGACTTGATACCCTTGTGCGGTGGCTTCTTCTAATAGATGTTGGTTTTCATCGGTATTAAAATATTTAAGTCCCCCGGAAATTACATCCACCCCTAATTTGATTTGTTGGCGGGCAATATCCCGTCTGTTTCCGCGTTTGGCGGTATGGGCGGTAAAACAAGCCGGCGTGGCGTCTGTTACATACGCATCCGAAATAATACCGATAGATTTCCCTTTCTTCTTGGCTAGCTCCATCAAAGTTTCTACCGGTTTACCGTTATAATCTACCCCAATTGTTTCCGGAATAGATAAAACCCCGGTTGCCATTTGGGTAGCCGAAGCGGCAGAGTCGGTCACAATGGTGTTGTAGGTATTATTAAAAAACAACCCTTGCGTCCCTTCTTGAATCATTCTTTCCATGTGGGAAACTTTGGAATTGTATCCCTGCAAATTGCCGTAGCGGAAAACCCCATAATTTCAGGCCCCATGCCGTCGCCAATGATCCAAATTAAATTCGTAATGGGTTCCGTGGCGTAGGCCGTCAAACAAAGCCCCCACAACAGTCCGATAATGGCTATAAACTTTTTTAATTTCATAGATAGCTCCTTAAATAACCGTTTTACGGTACAATTCCAAGTATTCGCGGGCTGATTTATCCCACGATAAATCTTGCCGCATGGCATTGCGTAC
>CADBFX010000031.1 GCA_902794125.1 uncultured Elusimicrobium sp.
ATATGCATGTACACGCACGGAATTTTCCGTAACGGTTAGCGTAAAACCGGCCTCTTGTAAATCTTCCAATAAAATGGAATTATGTTCCGGCACACAATGCGTTACGGTTACATCTCCCCGCGTAGCAGCAGCAGCCAACATAAACGATCCGCTCTCAATGCGGTCTGCCACCACTGTATGTTCCGCCCCGTGTAATGTTTTTTTACCGTTGATAACCAGCCGTCCTTTGTCGTCTGTTCGGATATCCGCTCCCATTTTATTTAAGAAGGCAATTACATCATCCACTTCGGGCTCTTTGGCTACGTTATCCAACACGGTTTCCCCTTCAATCAAGCACGCACACATCAGTAAATTTTGCGTGGCACCCACACTGGGAAAACGAAGCACAATTTTGGCCGGAGTTAATTGGTCGGCTTTAATGATGACGTTACCGGCTTTCGTTTCGCACGTAGCCCCCAAACGCTCAAATCCTTTTAAATGGATATCTACCGGGCGTACGCCGATAGCACATCCGCCGGGAAGCGGAATTTCCGCCGTTTTAAAACGAGTGAGTAACGGCCCCGCCACCCAAAAACTGGCGCGCATTTGTTTAACAAGTTCATACGGCAAATTATTTTTTAATTGCCCGTTGGCGCTGATGGTAGCGGTATTATTTTTATATTCAACTTTCTTCCCCAAATACTCCAAAATTTTAAGAGTCGTGCGCACATCACGCAAATTAGGAACACGGTGCAAGGTGCACGGTTCGTCGGTAAGAAGCGTGGCTACTAAAATGGGAAGAGCCGCATTTTTACTACCGCTGATTTCCACACTGCCTTGCAATTTTTTACCGCCACGAATTAAAAACCGATCCATAGTTACTCCTAAACGATTAAATTTTTTGAGCCAATACAAACCGCTCTATTCCCACTATATCTTTTTTGACGGTTGCTTTCCAGCCTATTTCGGCTAGCCCGCGTGCTACCGCCGCTGCTTGACCCTTGCAGAGTTCCATGGCTAAATAACCACCGGGGTTTAAATAACTATCTGCCGCATTGCAAATTTCGCGTACGGTATCCAACCCATCTGCTCCTCCGTCCAGTGCCAACCTTGGCTCGCACAATACTTCACGCGTGAGCGTATCCACAATTTGCGAAGGAATATACGGTGGGTTGGAAATAATTAAATCAAACGAGCCGTGTACATTTTCCCACACGTCGCTTTGCAATAAATGTACCTGCTCCTGGCGGCGAAATTTTTTTATATTTTCCTCAGCCACCCGTAATGCTTTTTCGGAAATATCCACCGCTAAAATTTGTGACTTAGGGAATTTGGCCGCCAAGGCAAGCGCAATACATCCACTGCCCGTACACATATCTAAAAACAAGAGCGGATCTTTACGGTCAAAAAGAGTGCTAACCAGTTCCACCAATTCTTCCGTTTCCGGCCGTGGCGTTAATACATCCGGCGACACGATAATATCCATTCCGCAAAACGGTTGATAACCCACAATATGAGATAAAGGCTCTCCGTTTGCCTTGCGTTTAATATAACGCGCAAATATATCTTTTTCTTCTGCGGATAACGTATATTCCGGGTGTGCCAACACCCACGTGCGCGAAACATTTAATACGCAGGCCAGCAACCACTCGGCATTGGCTTGCGGTTCGTCGCTTTGTGCTTTTTCTAAATAAGAAACGGCTTTTGGCAAAAGAGTTTGGATAGAAAATTCGTTTGTCATATACTAAAAAAGCCGGACTTAAAAGCCCGGCTTTTCACTCATTAAATTTGCAGATTTTTGAGTTTTTGCTCTACGCGAAGCGCGCGCAAATCTTCCAAAATCGGCTCAATGTTTCCTTCCATAATTTCAAGTAAGTTATGGTAAGATTTATCGGTGCGGTGATCGGTTACGCGGCTTTGCGGAAAGTTATACGTGCGGATTTTTTCCGAACGGTCCCCCGTGCCGACCTGGCTTTTGCGTTCGTCGTAGATTTCCTTATTACGTTTTTCTTCTTCAATTTGGTATAGTTTCGCGCGGAGCATGGCCATGGCCTTTTCGCGGTTGGCCCCTTGGTGGCGTTCTTCGCGGCAAGAAACAACAATACCCGTAGGTTTGTGCAAGATGCGCACGGCCGTTTCTACCTTATTGACGTTCTGCCCCCCGGCCCCACCGGAGCGGCATGTTTCCATTTCCAAATCTTCGGGGCGAATTTCAATATCAATTTCTTCGGCTTCCGGCATAATAGCTACCGTTACCGTAGAAGTATGCACACGCCCGGCTGTTTCCGTATCCGGCACGCGTTGCACGCGGTGGGTGCCGGCTTCATTACGAAGCCAGGAATAGGCCCCTTCCCCTTTAATGAACATACTGACGTATTTACAACCTTTAAGTCCGGTAGGAGTAAATTCCAAAATTTCTGTACTCCAACCTTTGGTTTGGGCAAAATGTTGATACACACGCAGAAGCTCGGCAGCGAACAGGGCGGATTCATCCCCACCCGCTCCGGGGCGAATTTCCAAATAAATATTTTTAGAGTCGTTCGGATCCGGCGGGATTACCAAAATACGTAACTCTTTTTGAAGTACCGGCAACTTTTCTTCCAGCTCGGCGAGTTCTTCTGCAGCCATTTTGACAAGGTCTTTATCTTCGCCGGCTTCAATCATTTCCCGGTCATCTTTAATTGCTTTTTCAATAGCGTTAATTTCGTTTTCTTTTTCAATAATCGGTTTTAAAAACGCATGGCGTTTGGGATAAATTGCCGGAAGATAATTCTTCTTCCAATTGTTTAAATTCGGTTACGTATTTAGAGGTATCCATAAATATCCTTCCTGCTTACAAATAAAAAGAGCAGACACCTAACGGTTGTCTGCTCTTTTGGTAAATCCTAGCTATTTTGCTTCGGCTTTTTTGGCTTCCGCTTTTTTCGGGGCTGCTTTTTTGGCGGTTTTTTTAGGAGCGGCCGCTTTCTTAGCTACTGCCGGTTTGCGGGCCAATTTGGCTTTGGCTTTTACTTCGGTTTTCGGTTTGCGTACCAAAGTTTTACCTTCGGTTTTCGCATAGCGTTTATTGAACTTATCTACCATACCTTCGGTATCCAAAAGTTTCTGTTTGCCGGTAAAGAACGGATGGCAAGCAGAGCAGATGTCCAATTTCAAAGTTTTAGCGGTGGAGCGGGTCATAAATTTGTTGCCGCACGCGCAAACGGCTTCCACAAATTCATAAGTCGGATGTATTTTTTCTTTCATTTTAGTCTTCCTTTCAAAAATCTATATACATTATTGTACCATATCTGGCAGGTTTTTGGAAATTTTATTTCCCTCCCGCCTGATTAAAAGGTATTCATCTCCATTTGTTTAAAAAAATCTTTGTTGGATTTCGTGGCCGATAACTTGTCTTGTAACAAGGTCATGGCATCCACCGAACTAAGCGGGGCTAACACTTTGCGCATAATCCACACTTTGTTTAATTCATCTTCCGACAAGAGCAAATTTTCCTTGCGGGTGGAACTACGGTTGATATCCACCGCCGGGAAAATACGCCGCTCGGAAAGTTTGCGGTCCAAGCATAGTTCGCTGTTACCGGTACCTTTGAATTCTTCAAAGATAACTTCATCCATACGGCTGCCGGTTTCAATCATGGCTGTAGCAATAATGGTAAGCGAACCGCCTTCTTCAATATTGCGCGCCGCGCCTAAAAAGCGTTTGGGCTTTTGGAGCGAAGTGGCTTCCACCCCGCCGGAGAGCACGCGGCCGGAAGAAGGGGCCACGGTGTTATACGCACGGGCCAAGCGGGTAATAGAGTCCAACAAAATTACCACATCTTTGCCTTGTTCGGCCATGCGTTTGGCTTTTTCAATTACCATTTCGGCCACTTGGACGTGACGGTCAGCCGGTTCGTCAAACGTAGAGGCTACCACTTCCCCTTTAACGCTACGACTCATTTCCGTTACTTCTTCGGGGCGTTCATCAATTAAAAGCACCATCAGCACGGCTTCTTTATAATTTTCGGCAATGGAGTGAGCGATTGCCTGCAAAGTCTTACCGCTTTTAGGCGGTGCTACAATTAGTGCACGCTGACCTTTACCAATAGGAGCGATTAAATCAATCACACGTTGGGTTATTGAATTTTTATCCAACTCCAACGTAAATCGTTCGTTGGGGTGAAGCGGCGTTAAGTTTTCAAAAAGCGGGCGGTTATAGACTTTATCCGAATCTATACCGTTTACTTTTTGGACTTGTAACATGGCAAAAAATCGTTCGTTATCTTTCGGCGGGCGGATTAAACCTTCAATCGTGTCCCCTTTGCGTAAGCCAAAACGCTTAATTTGGGAAGGTGACACATAAATATCTTCCGCTAAGAAACCAAACCCATCGGGCAAAATTTCCAGCACGCCCCCGCCATACACAGAACCATTCTGTTTGGCTTGCACAGCCACAATCCGGCCGATCAGTTCCTGCTTACGTAAGCCGGAAATATCTTCTATATTGTAGTTGATAGCCAACTTGGTCAGTTCCGCCATACTCAGTTTGTTTAAAGCACGCGCATCCATAGGTTTAGCACCGTTTGGTTGGCGCGGTGGCTGAGCATTGTTTGGGCGTTGACCGTTGTTCGGGCGGCCCATCGGGCGTTTATCCATGGCAGCACGCGGACGGGCGTCCGTACGGGTTGCCGTTTCGGTAGGTTTTACTGCTTTGGGTTCTTTGGCAGGTTGCGGTTTGTTTTCTTCCATGTTCACTCCTTAAGTTATACTCCGTAAATAGTTGTTAATGCGCGGTATAAACGCGCAACTTTTTGGTTCAATTCTTTTTTGCTTCCTCGATTAGAAATCACAAGATCGCTGTAGCGAATTTTTTCCGCTTGGGAAAGTTGCGTTTTTAAACGTTGCTCATAGTGGGTATTTGATAATCCGCGCGTTTGCAAACGAGTCCGCAAATTTTTTTCATCTGCCGCTATGACAATGGTCAAATCCATTTTTTTTTGCCAGCCTGTTTCAAACAAAAGCGGTACTTCAAAGACACAAATCGGTTCTTTTAAAGCGGCTAATTTTTGCCGGGCTAACTTCCAAACTAACGGATGTAAAAATGCTTCTAATTTTTTACGGGCAGCTGCTTTATTAAAAACTTGCTTGGCAATTTCTACCGGTTCGCAAGAGCCAAACTGTTTGACCAATTTTTTTTGTACCGAAGGCTCTTGGTACAATTCCCGCACCAATTCATCCGCCGATAACACGGCCGCCCCGCAGGCCGCAAACGCCGCCAAAGCGGTGCTTTTTCCGCTGGCGATATTTCCGGTAAGGCCTATTAAATAAGGTTTCATAAGGAAAGTTTTTCCATTTCGTACCAATTCTTTCCGGCTTTGGCAGCCGCCAGCAACGGTACTCGTAACGGAACGGCTTGCTGCATTAATGTTTTAATATGAGCGGCCGTTTCTTTTAAATTTATTTCCGGCACTTCAAAAATCAGTTCATCATGCACCTGCATCGTCATTTTAACGGGAGAATTACGGTAAGCCGTGAAAACATCTATCATGGCTTTTTTGATGATATCGGCGGAACCACCCTGAACTATGGTATTAATGGCAGCGCGTTGGGCAAACGACGTCATCGCTCCAACACCCATATTAAATTCCGGTAGATAGCGGATATGCCCTAACATGGTTTTAACAAAACCGTCTTTACGAGCCAACGCAATGTGATGATCAATCCACTGCCGCACTACGCGGAAGTTTTTAAAATAATTATCTATATATTCTTTCGCTTCGCGCATGGATATACCGAGCGCTTGCGAAAGGCCCAGGGGGCCCTGTCCATAAATGATACCAAAATTTATAGCCTTTGCACTAGCACGCATTTCGTCCGTCACCATTAAAGGCATCACTCCAAAGATCTGGGAGGCGGTTTGGGTATGGATATCTCCCCCATCTAAAAAGGCTTGTATGAGCACCGGGTCTTGGCTTTCGTGCGCCAATACGCGCAAATCAATTTGCGAATAATCCACGCTAAGCATCACGTTCCCCGGCGCCGCACAAAAGGCCTTTCGCAACAAACGGCCTTTTTCGGTGCGCACCGGAATATTTTGCAAATTGGGAGAAGAACTGGATAAGCGGCCTGTTACTGTGCCGGTTTGGTCCAAATAAGAATGGACCTTATTTTCATCATCTGCCAAAAGTAATAAATTATCCACATACGTAGATTTGAGCTTGGTACTGGCACGATAATCTAAAATCTCACGCGCAATCGGATAAGATTGGGCTATTTCTTCCAATACGGATTCATCCGTGGAATAACCCGTTTTCGTTTTGCGCACCGGCGGAATATGCATTTGTTCAAATAACAAAACGCCTAATTGTTTGGGCGAATTAATATTGACGGCATACCCGGCCCGCGTATCAATGCTTTGCTGTAACTGGGCAATTTCCTGTTCTAATAAAACCTTAAAACTTTCCAGCCAGCCCGGGTCAATGCGAAGCCCCGTAAATTCCATATTAGAAAGAACCATCATCAAGGGAAGTTCCAAGGTATTAAACAAATCGTATTGGCCGCTTTGGCGCAATTTATTTTCCAGTACCGGGCGCAAACGCCAACCGAAACGGTTATACGCACGCAATAGTTCTAAGGGGTCTTCTTCACTGATTTGTACAGAAAACTCTTCCGAGCACGCACCCGCAAAACTTAAATCGCCCGACGGATTTAATAAGTACCGTGCCAAACGTTCATCAAAACAACGAATAAATTGCCCCTGTACATTAATGTCCAATTCGCGCAAGGTAAGTTTTAAATCGTACCCGATTTTTTCTATATCATCGTTTTGTATGATTTTTTTTAGTGCGTCTAATTCCCACGGTTCCAACTCGGCAATGGGGCATATCATTACCTCTGTTTCGCTGCCCCCTAACACCAAGTGATCTTCTTGGGCATGTAAGAAAACTTGTTTGGCCTGAGCGGCCTTTTCTAACATCTGTGTTTTTGAAATTTCCTGCAGGGCGGGCAATGGCTCCGTAGTTGGTAAAGCCGCACCGGAACCAGCAAAAGCTTCCAATAAATTTTTAAATTCGTACCGGGCAAAAAGAGCCGTCAAATCCGCCGTAGAAACTGTGCGCACCCGGTAATCTTCCAGCGAGAAAGGCATATCAAGTGCCGCATCAAATACGACTAATTGTTTGGATAAAAGGGCTTCTGCTTCGTGCTCGCGTAATTTCTGGGCCAAGGCCGGTTTTAAAGAAGGGTTATCTTGGTGGGCGGCACGTAAAATATCTTCCAAATGCCCAAATTTTTCTATCAAATCAATCGCACTTTTCGGCCCGATTCCGCGCACCCCGGGCACATTGTCGGACGCGTCCCCTACGATAGAAAAATAATCCGGTAGGAAAGGAACGTCCACCCCAAATTTCTCTTTAGCCGCTTCCGGCCCTTTAAAACCGTCTTTCCCGCCGGCAGGCCAAATATGGATAAAATCATTTAAAAATTGATAAACATCTTTATCAGTGGTAGCCAACACGCTTTGCACTTGCTCTTTAGCCGCTTGGCGGGCTAAAAAAGCCATTAAATCGTCCGCTTCTATCCCCGTTTGCGCTACTACCGTAAAACCCAGCCGGTGCACCAAATCCCGGGCAATCTGCAATTGGCTGATCAGTGCATCATCCGGTTTTTTGCGCGTTCCTTTGTAGGCCGGCCACAACGCTTTGCGTCGCGCGCATCCGCCCGGGGAGTCAAAACACACTGCTACGTAAGCCGGGTGATACGTTTGCTGCATGCGCGCCAACCACCGCACAAAACCATACAGCGCTCCCACCTCTTGCCCGGCCGAAGTGGTTAATTTAGGCAAGGCATGATAATTGCGATGCAGAAAATTATGCGCATCTACTAAAAAAAATTGGGGTGAAAACGTTGTCATAATTTATCAACCGGAAGGAAAACACGCCCCGGAAAAACCGGGGCGTATAGATTACTGGTGAGATTTGTTTACTATTTCTGCAATTTTGTCTTGGATGATTTGTTCCTTCCCGGCAGAAAACCCGGTAAAAGCAACTTCTACGAATCCATTATGCAAAACAGCAAAAGTAGGGGTTTGTTGAATGCCAAACGAGACATATAAGATAGAACCGTCAGAAGCGGCTTGGTCTTTATCGGTCGGGAATAAAAACACTTTTACATTTTCATTCCCTTCATATTTTTTAACCACTTGCGGCCACAATGTTTTTTTAGCCAACAAACACGGGCGGCAACCACTGGAAGTAAACATCACTACCGCAATTTGGTTATTATTTTCTTTTACCATTTGTTCATAAGCGCGGCTTGTTAAAGTGGCAAACGAAGGAGTTGCCGTTTGCGCTTGCACAAAAAGCACACCGCATGCAATAACCGCTGCTACAAAAAACCATATTTTTTTCATAAATCACCTCTATAACAGGGCGTTTAATTTCTCTTGCAAGGCGGCTTTAGATTGCAATCCTACCCATTGCTCCGAGACCGCTCCGTTATGAAATAAAATCAATGTCGGCACCGAAGAAATACGATATTTGGTGCTTGTTTCCGGCCCTTGGTCCACATCTAATTTGCAGACTTTCACTTTGCCGGCATATTCACTGGCTAATTCTTCCACCACCGGGGCCAACATCTTGCACGGACCACACCAAGTAGCCCAAAAATCTACCAATACCGGCTCGGTTGCTTTTAATACTTCTTCTTCAAAATTTGCATCGGTTAAAACAACTTCACTCATCTCTCTCCCCCTCCAACTTGTATATACTATAAGACTACCAGACAAAAAGCATTTTGTCAATTGGTAATCTATAGTAAATAACAAAAAAATTAAAAAATAGTTTTCCCCCATTAAAAAGGCCTACCCCTAGACCGCAAAGTATTGTACAATAGAAACAAATTTCTATGTAAGGATTTTATCTATGAAAGAAAAACTGATTTGTATCACTACTCCTACTAATCGCACCTACTACAAAGCGACCGTGCTGGCCAAAGAATTTTTGGATAAAGGGCAAAATGTAGTAAACCAAACGGGCGAGTTACCCAACGGAAAAATTATTGAAATCAATGCTTCTTCCTGGACTTGCAAAGAACTTAAAGACGGCAAATTGGAAGGAAAACTGGAAGTAATCAATTTAACGGACGGCTCGGTTTCTTTTAGCGAAGAATACAAAAACGGGGTACTGGTCCGCATCCACGAAAAAGGTGACCTTGCCGCAAAAGAAACCTCAAAAACAGAAAAAGCCGCCCCCCTGTATCCGGGCACTACATTAAAAACCTCCAAAGGCTCCCACTCCTTTTATATTAACGGCAAAGAAGTGGCTGAAGAAACATTGGCCTCTAACGGAACTACCTTGGAGTTACTGGGTAACATCCCTGACGGAGAAGTGAAAGAATTTGACGATAACGGCCGCGTAATGACTGAGGCTGTCTACAAAAACAACAAATTAAACGGCTTGTTAGTCCGCTATACTCCGGACGGAGAGGTCCTTTCCAAAGAAACCTATGTGGATGGGTTATTACACGGACCGGCCGAATATATCACGTTCAACCGGGCCGGGGCCTTTAAAGCCACTTGCACTTACAATAAATCGCGACTGGAAGGCGAACGCCGCTTGGAACAAGCCGATGGACGTTTGCGTTGCCAAGAAACATATAAAAATGGTCGGTTAGTGGGCGAGCGCACCACTTTCTACTTAAACGGAAACAAAGAGAGTATCTCTCATTACCAAGACGGAAAGTTGAACGGATTGAGAGAATTTTTCTTTCCTTCCGGGCAACTGTGGTACCGTGAAAATTACCTAAACGGACGCTTGGAGGGAGAACGCACCAGCTTTTTTGCCAGCGGTAAGAAATTCTTGGAAGAATTTTATACCGAAGGAACGTTGGACGGGGCACGCAACATTTATGCGGAAGACGGCGAATTGCTAACCAGCGAAGAATATCACTGGGGCGCCTTGGTTCACAACACGGAGCGCAAACCCGCATGACCACACGCACCCGTTTTTGCCCGGCAAAAGTAAATTTATTTTTGGAAGTTACCGGCAAGCGGCCAAACGGATACCATGAACTCGCCACGTTATTTGCCAAAATAAATATAGGCGATACATTAACCGTCACCGCTACCCCGGCGCAAGATACCGTTATACAACTCACCTTAACCGGGCCGGTAGGCAAACTGCTAAAAGCCGACGAAAGTAACCTCGTTTGTCGGGCTGCACGCGGATTTTTGGATTATTATAAATTACAAGCGCATATTCAACTTAAATTAGATAAGCATACTCCCACCGGGGCGGGGTTAGGTGGCGGCTCCTCCGACGCGGCAAACACGCTTCTGGCGCTGTGTGATATCTTTAACAAAGACAAAAACGATTTACTCCCCCTCGCTGCCACTTTAGGTGCCGACGTACCGCTTTTTATGTACGAAGATACTTTTTTAAAAGGAGAAGGTATTGGCGAGAAATTAACCCCCGTACCAGCCCCGGGCCCATTACCATATTTAGTGCTTACGTACCCGAATACGATTGTCCCCACAAAAGGAGTTTTTGCCAGGTTGCAATTTCCTTCTAAAGAAAGTATCTTGACAAATGTTGCCAATTTAGATAAATTAATAAAGTACCTAAGATGTGCTTCTCCGCTAAACGATTGGAAAAAGTTGTTGTTTAATCGTCTAGAGGAAAGCGTTGTTCCTTTTACAAACTCTGTACGAAATGTGCTTCTTGATTTGGAAAAAACAAATACAGATGCAGTTTTAATGTCTGGTTCCGGCTCCACGGTTTTTGCTCTAGTTGAAACTGAAAAGGATGCAAAAATTTTAGTAAGTAAGTTACAAAACGAGGAACGGACTGTCTTTTTTACGACATTCTACAGGAGTTTGACGTATGAAAATAACGGAAATAAGGATCCATCTTATGGGCGAGGATCGCCTGAAGGCGTTTGCAAGTGTGACATTTGACGACGCCTTCGTAGTAAGGAATATGAAAATTGTGGCAGGGACGAAAGGCGTTTTTTTATGCATGCCCTCTCGGAAGTTGCCGGACGGAACCCACAAAGATATGGTTCACCCCATCAATCAAGAGTTTCGTGAATACTTAGAAGAAAATGTTTTAAAAGCCTATGAAGAGGAACTGAAAAAACAATCTTCTAATCCCGTACAAGCACCTACTGATAACGACCTACACGATTAATTCCTAGACAAACAACAACAAATTGATGTACAATATAAGGGTTCAGCACAGACGTCTCGTTCTTTTTACTTGTTTTGTTATGCTGTGATGAAAATTTACTTCCGGATGGTGAAATGGTATCACTACTGGTTTTGGTCCAGTCATTCTAGGTTCGAGTCCTAGTCCGGAAACCATCTTATAACCCCCGCTTACTGCGGGGGTTTTTTATTGGCCGAACAGCTGAATTTTTATTTTAGTACCCGCACACGCTCGTCAAGCGGCAGAAAATCTTTCTCCCCAGCCGGAGCCGTCGGTGCGCCAAACGGCATTTGTGCCACTAATTTCCAATCAGCCGGGACATTAAAAGTTTCTTCTACGGCTTTATCAATGAGCGGATTGTAATGCTGTAAACTAGCCCCTATACCTTCTTCTGCCAGTGCCGTCCAAATCATAAACTCCAACATTCCGTTGGCTTGATACGCCCAAACAGGAAAATTATCTTTGTAAGCCGGAAATGTTTCCTGCAATTTTTGTACCGTGGGCCACGCTTCAAAAAACAGAATAGTGCCATAGGCGGCAGCAAACGATTTGATTTTTTCTTCGGTAGGTGCAAATTTTTCAGCGGGCACTACTTTTTGCAGTTCCCCCCGCACCAATTGCCAAAATTGCGTATGTTTTTTACTTAATAACAAGAGCACACGCGCACTTTGTGAGTTAAAAGCACTGGGAGCCTGTTTAACCGTTTCTTCCAATAAATTTTTTAATTGCTCATCCGTCAGCGGACTCTTATCCGATAGAGCATACCGTGACCGACGTTGTTGGACAAGGTTTAAAAATGATGTCATCCTACTTTCTCCTTTTTCAACAGCATAAAATTTGTAAAAAAGAAATACAACCTCTTTTTTACGTTATATTAAAATTCATCGGAAGAAGGATACTCAAAAACAAACTTTTCTGGAAAGAAGCCTATCTGTTGGCATAGCCGCCGGGCTTGGGCGGGATGTTGCTTGGAACCGGATGAGTAAACAGCAGAACACATAGTCGCAATTTCTGGGGACTCCAGGCGGTTAAATTGGCGCTGGTATTCTTCGCCGTATCCGTATGATTTACGGAAAGAAACTGGCAGATTTTTTCCAAAGCCGATAACGGTAAGTTGGTTGACCGGCGGATAGCCTGACCTATCCATCGACTGCTCTTGCGAAATGGTAATTAAATAATGGTCCCCTGTTTGGGTGTAATACAGCAAACTTTCCGTCACATAGAAATATCCTTGATTTTCGTCGTACTCGTAATGTGCGGATGTGTACTGGGCAGATGTTTTTTGGAAACGGGCGGCAACGGAAGGTTTATCTCTTTTAAATCTGCACTAAACGGCCCCACTCCCGCAAAGGGCGTAACAACGAAGTAGGCCTTTTTAGGCAGAAATACCCCCGGCGGGAGTTGCCTTCCGGTCATTTTGCTAACGCAAAATGCCTGCAGGCCGGGCTCGCGGTTTTTGCCTTTCGCGGCTTTCGCACGCTCAAACAAAAACATCGCTC
>CADBFX010000032.1 GCA_902794125.1 uncultured Elusimicrobium sp.
CCGAGCGGATGAATCGCAAATTTAAGCGGGGAAGCGGCAATTTTTTCAAAATCTACCAATTTGGCTAATGCTTCCAAATAAGGCGTGATTAAATCTGCCGTGCGAAGTAGTCCCTGTTGGCGGGCTTTTTCTAAAGAAAGCGTTTGAATTGTATCCGGGTGCGCCATATATTCGTTGGCATATTTTTCAATTTGTGCCGTAATGGTGGCATCGGCCGGGCCACCGTTGGAAGGATTGTATTTTAGACCCATATCTTGCGGCGGGTTGTGGCTAGCGGTACCGTTTAACGAAGCACACACGCGGCCGTTAATAATTTCAAATGAAAAAACAGGCGTAGGCAACGGGTCTTCCGCCAATACAACAGGCAAGCCGTTTCCCGTCAATACTTCGGCGCATAAGCGGGCCGTATCGCACGACATCAGGCGCGTATCCCCCCCTACTAAAATGGGTCCCGTAATATGGTTTTCTTTATGCATCCGCGCTACGGCTTGGGCGATGGCCTTGGCATGCAAGGCGCAAAAACCCGCTCCTAAAGTGCCCCGGTGACCCGATGTGCCGAATTTCACCGGAACAGGGGTCGTTTCCGGTTCATAAAAAGCACGGCGCAAAGCTTCGGTATCAATTTTTTTCGTGGTGAGGGTTCCTGCTAATTCGCTAACCATATAAAATCTCCTAAGTGTAAAATAAAACGGAAGACAGGTTGCGCTTCTTCCTTTCTTTTTCTATCATATTATATATCGTAAAATTTCGCAAATGGAGAATCCTATGAAAAAACTGATCTGTGCGTTGTTTTTTGCTGTGTTATGCGCATTGCCGGCCGCAGCAGATGTAAATTTAAGTGATGATTTCGGTAAACATTTTGGTCCCGGTTCTAACTTACGGGCATATAACAAAGATATCATCAACTTGATCGGCATTTCCGATTTCCACGCCGTCAACCCGCCTACTTTCCCCGGGTTTAATTTGGGCGTATTATTCAACGCTGTTAAAACCTCCGGCGACAACAACATCTCGTCCGAAGATTATATGTCTTCCGGTTTTATTAGTGCCAGCACCAAGCTCCCCGTGTTAGATTTTGGCTTTGCCGTACGCGGCGGCCATTTTAACGGACTTAAATCTATCGGTGGCGGTTTAACGTATAACAAAACCTTCTTTGAAATTCTGCATGCATCTATCGGCGGATTTTACGACCATGCCAGTACCGATTATTACTCATTAAATCACTACTCTATTACCGCCATGGCCTCTACAGATTTCCTGGTCTTTACACCGTTTGTAGGCGCAGGGTACGACTGGGGTGATTTGTCCACTCGCCGCTTTGACCAAAACCGTTCTTCAAACACCAGCGCGGCACGTTATACGATTGGTACCAACGTACAATGGGTGCCGATGTTTTACTTATTCGGTGCTTATACACACACCCACGGTAACGGCAGTTTCAACGGCGGTGTTGGCTTTAGCTTTTAAATAAAACGATATGGACTATAAACAAGAGCTCAAAAATTTCTTCGGCGATAATTGCCTGTTAGATGAACCGATGTCTCGCCATACTACGTACCGCACCGGCGGGCCGGTGGAGGCATATGTTTATCCGCAAACGCACGAAGAATGGAGTTTTGTATTAAAAATAGCCCGTACGTTTAATATTCCGTTACACATTATCGGTTTCGGCTCCAACATTTTAGTCGGCGGCAAAGGCATGGGAGGAATTGTATGTTCCACCAAGCGGCTGGGTAGCCTAAGTGTGGAAGGAGACCACATCCGCGCCGAAGCCGGATGCGCCCTAGATAAAGTGTGCGAGAAAGCCTGCGAGGCCGGCCTGGCCGGGATGGAAAAGTTGTCCGGCATTCCGGGCACAATTGGCGGAGCCGTGTATATGAACGCAGGGGCCTTTGGGCAAGAGACGTTTGACACGTTGGAATACTTTGACGTTATTGATTTGGAAGGCCGCCCGGCCACTTTGCTAAAGCAAGATTTGCACTACGCTTACCGCCACGTGGAAGGAATTGAAAATTACATTATTCTTTCGGCCTCGTTTGCGTTGCAAAAAAATGATTTTACCAAATTGATGGAAACGCGCAATACAATTTTGCATAAACGTATTGAAAAACAACCGTTGGAATTTCCGTCGGCCGGGAGTGTATTCAAACGGCCGCCAAATGATTATGCCTCACGCTTAATTGACGATACCGGACTACGCGGGTTATCTGTTGGCGGGGCAAAAGTATCCGAAAAACACGCCGGATTTATTGTAAATTTCAACCATGCCACGCCGGAAGACATCCGTACGCTTATGCAAGAAGTACGCGACAAAGTAAAAGAAAAACACGGCGTAGAATTAGAACTGGAGCAAATTTTGTGGGGCGAATTTAACGTATAATTTCCCCTCAAAACGCGGAAAGTGGTTGACGCAGAAGGCCGTTTTTAGATACAATATAGGTACAGAAGAATTTGTGTTGTTTGGAGTCGTGGTGTAGCCTGGTTAACACGCTGCCCTGTCAAGGCAGAGACCGCGAGTTCGAATCTCGTCGACTCCGTAAAAATTTGAACCCCCTTTATGGGGGTTTTAATTTTTGTGGAGGTTCGAGCAATACCAACTGCTTGGTATTACGTCGAGATTCGAAAGCCGGACCCTTATGCGAGTTTGAGTGCGAGCCGTCCCGGCAAGCACGAAAGGCGAGTATGGGGAGGCGGGGTCGCGAGCGCCGCACGTCAGTAAGGCGACTTGTGACCGAACGTGTCGACTCCGTATTTTAGTTTTTGATTATTAGCATAAATCCCCGTTAGGCACTTTGCCCGACGGGGATTTTTTTGTGCGCCACTGATAGCATGCAAATTTTGGCAGATTTTTGTGCTTTTCGGCAAAACTTATGTTTTTATGCTGACATGGGTAGACGGGAAGTCGTCCTATGTTTTCTTCCTTTATTTTCTATAATAAATATAATTGCCCAACAAATTACGTGTGATACTTTTTTGATTGCTGGATAATATAAGTGAAGGCAACTAAAAAGGCGATAAGATTATGAACTTTGAAGAAATATATCAAAAGTTATTTAAGCGGGTATTGGCCTATATTGTCAGCCGCACAGGGAATGTGGACATCGCTGAAGATATTGCTTGCCAAACGTGGCAAAAAGCATACGACAAGCAACATCAATTTGACAGCCAAAAAGGCACCCCCGAACAATGGATTTTTACGATTGCCCGTAATGAAGTAAATAGGCATTTTCGGTTTTGGCAGTTAAGGCGTTTCTTCTCTTTAACGGAGCAGGAAGATAATACGAGAAGCACCGAAAAAATGCCTTTAGAGTGGTTAGAGCAACACGAAAGGCAACAAAAATTGCTTGCGGCGTTAAAGTGTCTTGCTAGCCGGGAACGAGATTTAGTATCGCTCAAGTTTCAAAGTGGGTTAAACAACCGTCAAATTGCCGCAATGACAGGGTTAAGTGAAAGCAACGTAGGAACCATTTTAAACCGGGCAATTAACAAATTACGCACCCAACTGGAGGGGTTATGAAAGATTTGCAAAAAGAATATCAAGGGTTAGATTTTGACCAGAGCGGCGCATTGCAACGCCGGATATGGACACAGATTTGCGCAAAACAAACTTCTTTTAAAAGGAGAACAGTATGGAGCCTTTGCTCTGCGCTGGCAGCCGTTTTAATAGCGGTGTTTGTATGGGAAATGCTACCAACAAAGACTTCTTACTTGCCAAGCCCCAACGAACTAAACCGTATGCAGTTTGCTTTCTACCGGGAATTGGCACTACCGGGGCAAGATTTAGGTATTTCTTATGATGATTTTGCCCCCATACAAAGGAGAAACTTATGAAACGCGTATTCGTTTTGTGTGTGGCTGTACTGGCTACTGTAGAATTAGTAGCCCAAAGTGCCCCTGCTGTGGATGTAACTCAACAGCGTAATCAAAAGGTGGATGAAATCTCCGCTCCGGTGCAAGACATAGACGCACGTTACTGGGCCGGACAAGTGCAAAAAGGGAATGTTACTGTTGAAGAGTTAGCACATTTTGCTTCAACTACTTGGCTCGGTTCCACATCAGCCAAACAGCAGAAATTGGCCTTAATTGAACAATATGTACAGGCCGGGCAACCCGTGTCAATCACTCCACAAGAGAGGATGGCATTAGATGAGAATAAAAAACAAGTGCAAGATTATTTGGAAAGCACTCGTTTTCAAAAAGCGTCATTAGGAGATATTAAAGCACAGCGTGATAAGAAAATTGACGCTATTACAGCCCCGGTACGGGATTTGAAAGCCCGTGAATTAGCTCAACAGGTACAGGATAAAACCATTACGTTAGGAGCCCTGCAAGCGGCTTCACGGGATTGGTTAGGTTCAAAAGAGGAAAATCAGGCGGTCATTAACTTGGCTAAACAATACTTAGCCACTGGGAAGAAAATTACATTAACCCCAGAAGAGTTAGACCAACTGGATGAAAATCGTCGTCAAGTGCGTGCGTTCTTAAACAATGGGCGTGAAAATCCGGCAGCAGCGGCTTTGGCCCGTAAAAACCGCCAAATCCGTCAAATTAAAGAACCTGTATTTGAATTAGAGGCACGTTATTGGGCGTACCGTATTGCCAAGGTAAAAGATGTAACTTTTGACGAATTATCCCAAAATAGCCATAACTGGGTAGGAGAGCGTTCCTATAATCAAAAGTTAATGAACAAAGTAGAAGAAAACCTGCGCACGGGCAATACAAAAAAATTAACTAAACAAGAAGAAGCATTACTTGAAAAAACAAATAAACAGCTTCGTCAATTATTGAAATAAAGTCAATAGAAACAGGCACTTCTTACAGAGAAGTGCCTGTTTGAAAATCAGCATAGTACTAGCGAAACTAAAACCACCGTATTTTAGTTTTAAATTATTAGCATATATCCCCGTTAGGCAACGCGCCCGACGGGGATTTTTACGCCCCTAAATCTAACCCTTTTTAGTGCCTGCTTATAGCCGTTTGAAATTATATACTAAAAAAGCATTTATAAAACTGTACCGAATACAGGGGGTATTCTTATGGGAATGATTGGAAAAGAAATTGTCTCGAAATCCGGATTGGATGTAACCGAATTACTGAGCATGCTCAATAAGGCTTATAGTGATGAATGGCTGGCATATTATCAATACTGGGTAGGTGCACAAGTAGCCGCCGGACCGTTAGCGCCGGATTTAATTCCGGAACTAGAGGAGCATGCCGATGAAGAATTAAAACACGCCAAGAAATTGGCCAAACGCATTATTGAACTGGGTGGCACACCGGTGCTCAGCCCGGAAGATTGGTACAAAGAAAGCACCTGCGGCTATTTAGTGCCGGCCAATCCGCAAGCCGAAACTTTACTTAAGCAAAATTTGCAAGGAGAACGGTGCGCAATAGAAGTGTATAACAAAATTTTATTTAAAGTAAAAGATAAAGACTTGCTAACCGCACATTTAATCCGTCAAATTCTAGAAGACGAGGTAGAACACGAACAGGAATTGGAAGATTTGGGCCATGCCTTTGATATCAAATTGCCCGGTTGTCGTTCTTCTTGCAAGTGTAAAGCATAGGAAAAAGGCCTTGCTAAGCAAGGCCTTTTTTATTTTAATACCGGGTGCGGTTTATATTCCACACCATCTACTACTACATTTTGTCCGCGTCTGGAAGAAACCGTTTTCATAGCATGTTCCACCGTAGCTGAACGCTCAAACGGTACAATTTCAAAAAATACTTTATTCCCCGCAAAATGTTTTGCCCATGTATCCACTGTTTGCGGAGCATCTCCGGCTAAAAATTTATCTACCACAAGCGGCGTATAACGTCCGTCCAAATTCATAATTACTAGCGTAGCGGTGTGATATCGCCACGGCGGAGCGGTGGTACCATCTGCCTGCTGAAAACGCGTGTCAGACGCTGGTGTTAAAAATTCACCCTGCACGGGATGCGCCGTTACTTTATACAACCGCATAAGCCCCCAATTACGCCGCCCGGAGGCTACTTCTTGGCAAAATTGTTGTCCAAATACATAACTGCAATAATCGCATTCATCATTTACACAACGGTAGGTCTGCTCCGTATGGTTGTGTTTGTTGCCGATATGAGAATCAAAATCTTCCAACGAAGCCGTCGTTTGCGTATAAGTGATTACCTTATTTCTTCCGCTGGATAACGCCTGTTGTAACCGTTGCCGCAGCAAAGCTTCATCTTGTGGACGGGGATCCCCTTTTAAATACGTATTCCCGGCCCAGCGATATCCAATCATAGCCCCGTGCGCGTCGGCCGTTTTTAATAACCGAACGAAGGCTTCTTCCCGCGCGTCGTTACGCCCGTCTGAAGGCGAATAAGTGGGCAGGTGTGCTTTTTCAAAAAAGGTTTGCAGCCAAGTTTTAATATCCGTTTTATGCTTCTTATAAAAAGAATCTGCTTCATTCCACTTCAGTTTATCGTTGCATTTTGCAAAACCGTCCAGCACGCCCACATAACCTAAGGTTAATTTAGTTGGCATATCTACTTGGTAAGCCGCTGTGCTAACGTACATATTAAATAAGTAAAACGCCATTGCGCGAATTTGCGCTTCGGTATCGGCACCGCTAAATAGTCTTTCTAAAAATCCGGACGAAGATTCTTTTATTTGATTATTCGGAAAATAAAACCGCATTACAGCCAACCGGCCCATGCCGGGGTTTTCTTTTATTAGCGCTATATTCTGCAATTCTGCCTGCAACTGTTGTGAAAAAGGCGTGCGCGACGACGGCTGCGCCGCTAAATGGCCTGCGCCGCCTACCAACATACCGCACAATATTAAAATATTTAACAGTACTTTCATCCTTATTAGTATAAAAAAGAATACTCGTACAAACAAGGGCCAAAAGACCTATTTTTTCGGTAAAGTTTTTATTATAATAGTAAATGAAGTTGACCCTTATAAAAAGGAGAACACAAAAATTATGTGGTATGGAATTGCTGCTCTGCGCCCGTTTGAACAATACGCACTTTTTGGGGTATTGTTTATCGCGGTGATGGGGCTTTTATATGCATTGTTCTTGCGCAAGCAAGTAATCAGTGAAGATTGCGGCACTCCGGAAATGTTAAAAGTGTGGGGTGCTATCCGTGAAGGGGCAAACGCTTATTTAAAACGACAACTAAAAACCATTTTGCCGCTAATCGGTTTATTGACCGTTTGTTTATTTTTATCTGTATATATCGTGCCGGTATCGCAAGATTCCATGGAACGTTTTGCCGGATTATCTGCCGAGCACGTCAAACTGATTGCGGCCTTTGGTCGTGCGGGCGCGTTCATTTTGGGGGCGGTGTTTTCGCTACTCGTGGGGCAATTAGGGATGCGTATTGCCGTGGATGCCAACGTGCGCGTGGCAGCCGCTTCCAAACGCAGTTTTGGGGATGCCCTGCGCATTGCTTACCGCGCCGGAACTGTTACCGGGATGTTGACGGACGGTTTAGGGCTATTAGGCGGAACCATTATTTTTATTATCTTTGGTATCGCCGCGCCGGATGCGCTGCTTGGCTTTGGTTTTGGCGGCACGCTACTGGCACTTTTTATGCGCGTAGGCGGTGGTATTTACACAAAAGCCGCTGACGTAGGCGCGGACCTCGTGGGTAAAGTGGAAGCCGGTATTCCGGAAGACGATCCGCGCAACCCCGCCGTAGTGGCCGATTTAGTGGGCGACAACGTGGGCGACTGCGCCGGTATGGCCGCCGATATTTTTGAATCGTATGAAGTAACGATTGTTTCCGGCCTTATTTTAGGAATCGGGCTTTGGCGCCTAACGGGGCATTACGAATGGATTGTCTATCCGCTACTTGTGCGCGGAATCGGTGTGTTGTGCTCCATTATCGGCACGTATGCCGTGAAAGATTCCAAACGCTCAGCCGGAAATGCTATGAAAGCCATTTTTAAAGGGCGTGCCCGGCGGTTGGTGGCGTCCGTTTGCGGCTACCACGATTGGTATTTTGCTAGCCATTACGATTGACCGCTTAACCGAATATTTTACCGGCACCGAAAATAAACCGGTACAAGAAGTTAAAAAATCTACTGCCACCGGCTCGGCTACGACCATTCTTTCCGGCATTGCGGTAGGGTTTGAATCGGCCGTGTGGACGACGTTGGTAATTGCGGGAGCTATCTTCTTGTCCGTAGTTATTTTCGGTACGATTGACGGCTTAACACCTGCCGAGAAATTCAATTTCATCCTCTACGGCGTTGCCATGACAGGTATTGGCATGCTCACCTTAACGGGCAACAACGTGGCTATGGACTCGTTTGGTCCGATTGCCGATAACGCCAACGGTATTGGCGAAATGAGTTGGCACGGCCAAGAAGATGCCGGGACCAAAAAAGCCCGCCAAATTATGGCCGACTTGGACGGCGTAGGCAATACCACTAAAGCCATTACCAAAGGGGTGGCCATTGGCTCAGCGGTAATTGCGGCTGTGTCATTATTTGCTTCCTACATGGTAGACGTGAGCAACGTACAACGCTTATTAAATGATGCCTGGGCCGCCGCCGGAGACGGAAAAGCTCTGCAACTTCTTTCCGAAGTAGGCATTGTGGTTTCCAACCCGGTCGTATTTGTGGGGATGCTCATTGGCGGGGCGTTGCCGTGGTTGTTCTCGTCATTTGCTATTAACGCCGTTAGCCGTGCTGCCGCTTTAATTGTGCAAGAAGTACGCCGCCAATTTAAAGGGGGCGTGTTGGAAGGAAAAGCACAGCCGGACTATACACGCGCTGTCGGTATTTCCACCGTAGCCGCGCAAAAAGAATTAGTAATTTTGGCACTGTTAGGTATTGTCTCCCCCATCATTGTGGGGCTGACTTTTGGCGTGGAAGCTTTGGGCGGATTCTTAGCCGGGATTATCGTTTCCGGGCAGCTCTTGGCGGTGTTTATGTCCAACGCCGGCGGGGCGTGGGATAACGCTAAAAAAGTAGTGGAAGATGAACCCAGCGACATTGCCGCCAACACCGGCAAAGGGTCCGAACGCCACAAAGCCAGCGTGGTGGGGGACACTGTGGGCGACCCACTGAAAGATACGGCCGGTCCTGCCGTCAACCCGCTAATTAAAGTGGTGAATATGGTGGCCGTTATCGTAGCGCCGATTATCGTCAACTATCACAACGATTTTACACCGCTTGGGAAAATCGGCTGGGTAGTAGTGATTGCACTACTGGCTGTGTTATCGTGGGCTATTTTGACGAGCAAAAAACCCGCACAAGACTTGAATAAATAGGTTACTTAAAACGTAAAAAACCCGCTCTAACGAGCGGGTTTTTTGTTAGTTAGAAGAAAGCATTGTGCCCGGGAAATAGTATTTACAGCCACCACCGGAGCAAGTAATATTATTTAATTTTCCATCAGACAAGTGATATATCAGTTGGAAATAATCATCACCGGAACAGCCATTATCTGCAATAACACGCGCCGTTCTATTACCATAAGGTTCTGCTCTTACCGCCCACCAACAGGCATTATTTATTCCATGCACACGAGGAATTTCAATATCAAAATTATCCTGCCCGCCCTGAAAATCATCGTTTCCGGTATAAGAATGATAGCCCCGATTATATACTCCGTCTTCCAAATAAGCCATATTCATGGCCTTAACCAGTGCACTAGTAGCAGTGGTAATTTTTACCCCTTTGGCTTTTTTAACGGCCTTGGTGTATTGTGGCAAAGCCACGGAGGATAATATACCGATAATGAGTACTACTACAAGTAATTCTACCAGCGTAAAACCACGTTTAAATGTGTTTTTCATTGTTTTGTTCCTTTTTTTCAAATTTTACTGACAAGTAAAATTTATCAAAAAAAAAACGATTACAAGCCCTTTCTGTTTCTCCTCCCAAGAAACAACGGTTTTACTTTTTGTACCGACAAAAAGTAATCAAAAAATCATACCTACTTTTTCTCGTGTGAGAAAAAGTACCAAAAAGAACACCGCCCAAGGTCGCATAAAAAGCAGACCGATTGGGAAATTTCGTAAACTCGCTTCGCTCAAACGCTCCAAAAGGGCGGAAACAACTACAGTAAAAAGGTTTATTTCCTTATTGGGTTGTTTAAAGGCCGACTTGTTCCGTCTATGTAGGGCCGCACAAAACGGTTAAGATATTTTTTATGTTTGAACGAAGTGAGTTTAAAAAATATCCCGTTTTGTTTGGCCCGGAATGGAACCCGGAGGCGAGGTTTTTGGTACTTTTTGCCGGAACAAAAAGTACAAAGAACTATTTTGCTACTTTTTCTGTTGCCAGAAAAATAAGGAAAAATTTAATGCTCTTTTTCCTCAGCAGGAAAAAGAACATATAAAAATCTTTTTAAAAAACTTTTTCTATTCACAGAAAAAGTGCCGGTTTTTTGCTATGATATCTTATATGATTACAGCGATTATCGGATGCTTAACATTAGTAGCCGCAGTTGGGCTAATTCTCTCCGGCAATACGCGTGCGTCCAAAATGGCCCGCATTGCGCAGCTGAGCGGTTGCCAATTTGCCCGCTACAAAGAAACTGTAACCACCCAACTCACCGCCGGGCGGCTCGAATTATTTACCAATTTTTTTCATCAATACCGAAACGTTTTTACTTATACCGACCACATGGCCTTTATCCGCATTGCCGACGATTTTGTTTATAAGGATGATAAGCCCAATTCCAAACCTGTCTTCATTACGCTTTTTACGGCGGAATTAAAAAAACGTCAATTCCCCACGTTTAAGCTGGCTCCGCAAAAATCGTTATTTGTTGCATCACAATTAACCCCGTTCAAAACAAACGTGGCGGAAATTGACGAAAAGTATTGTTGCTATGCGCCCCAGCAAGACGTTGGCGTATTATTCACACCGACATTTACCGGGCTTCTTAAGAAAAATTCAAACTTGTATGTGGAACTAAATGATAACGCTCTTATTTACCACGAACATTGTTTAATTGCGCCGGAAGAAATAGAGTCATTTCGCTTTCGTGCCATGCAGGTACTCAGCGATTTTGAAGCCGTTATGGCCCGCATGGAAGCACGCACCGCTAACCCCAACCAAACAAGTGCCGAAGACCGAACTGCGTGCCGAAGCCATGCTAAAATCGCTTTGTGCACCGCGTACGGCGGGCCCGATTTCTTCCAAACCGTGGAGAGGTATTTTTGCTTTTGCGCTTCTTTTGATTTTCTTGGGGATTTCGTTTTTATCGTGGTTTTTATTAAACCGATTAGGTTTTCATTAATTATTTAACGAAATTCTCCGCCACGATTATCATAGCGGAGAATTCATCTATATTTTCCCAAACAAAGCGTGGTTGCATATATGATATTTTCCGGAAGCATAAGGTTTGTATTCTTCGTAATGGATATGCTTTAAAATACCGTAACGTCCATCCTTGTAAATGCGATCCCGTTCGTGAGAACTATAACGCACTTGACGTCCGTTCCTACACAATTTTCCCGTCATCCCTGTTTCGTCGTTATCCATAAACCTGAATAGCGCATTTTTCATTGATTCTCCCAACAGACCTATGACGTCCCGCAATGGATCAATAAACAATAGTTGTATTTCTACTTCCGGCACCCACAGTTCAGCACAGTTCAAGTATTTCGCTTTTACAAACCCTAGTGGTTGTCTAGAAACACTATCATAAAATGCCGTTTGCAATTCCAAAACTTCCTTAAACTGTTTGTCATACAATACGCACCTAGGGTCTGCGCCAGGGCAATTCAATAAGTACCATCCCCATTTCTCATTAGAGGCGGGATCTCCCGTGTTAATATATGGTGCAATGGCTGTCTTTATATTCCCTACAAAAGAGGTGCGTTTTGTGTGGTCATACTTACACGTATGCTCTTTTTTGCCCTCTTCTGCCGCCGTTAAAGTACCCACTTTTGTGTTGGTCAATGTTACCAATTGTGCCCCTGCTGGCACCGCGAGGGAAGCAACATCTTCCGGCAAAACTTGGCTCATTGCCGGGAAAGTTTCCAGTTCCACTTGATGGGCACCTTCATCTACCAAGAAATACATCTGACCCCAAAAAGCGTGGAATGCTTGGCTGTCTACTAATACTCTGAATACTTCGGCTATAGCTGCCGTTACCACAATGGCCGGCCCCATCTCTACAAAAGCCGCACGCGTAGCTCCTAATGTGCTCCTAAGCGTTTGTGCCAACGCGCTTCCCTTTGGCAATGCTAACACCGCTACTCCACTCAACGACTGTGCCGCAGTACCCAAATTGGACGTTTCTTTTTGTACCATACCGTCAATCGATTGGATATTCGCTTGCGGATACAACACACTCACTTGAGCTAATAAGGTTTGGTAAACTGCTCCATTTTTATAGTCGGCATCTGCTTGTTTAAGTGCAGTAGCCAGCACAGCCATGGAACGGACAATTATCTGTTTATCTTTTGCGTCAAACACAAATTTACCAAGGTGATTACCCTTTTCTTTAGCAAACAATACTGCCGCTTGTGAAGCCGCGTACCGCACGCTTGGTTTTCTAGCCGACACCACAAATGAAAGTAATTTGTTTTTTTGATCGCTCGGCAAACTATTCCCATATACTACAAACAGTAATGCCAAAGCATCCGGTTGACTATCAAACAAGTCCGAGCGGGATACCACCTCCATAAAAGGTGTCAGGTCTTGCCCGGACTTCACCAACTCTGTAATTTTCTTCCAAAGTTTAATATCCACATTGCGCATGTGCCCGGAATTTTTTAGCAAATCCTCTACACTAACACCGGGTAAAATATCTATATCTTTTTGCCTGCGCGTTAAATGCCCTCTTCTAGAACTTTGGATAGCCGCGACTGCCTGGTTGATTTGTGCATCCTGTTCTGCCGTTATCCCTGAATGGTACACTTTATCTTCATCTGTCATTTCCGGCTGATAAGATGGCGGTAGTGGCGGGGGAGCTTGCGGGGTAACAGGCCGTGAATTTGTCGCACTATTTAAAATCTGCTGCTCTATCACGGCGGCCGATGATTGCATTTGCGCAAAAGCCTCATCCACCCGATTATTTGCAACGGCCATTTCCTGTTGGGCTTGTTGGATAATTCGTTGATCAGCCTCTGTTTGAGAAGCAAAAATTCCTCTATTCGCTTTTCTGAACGATTCCCACATCGTTCCCACACGAATGATTGTCCCGAACATCCCTTTCTTTTCCAACTCCGGCCTAATATTGTTCCAAAAATAATTATAAGCCGGCATTATTTGCCGCCCATAGCGCCTAACATCCCGAGAAGTTGTCACTTTATGAATGCAACCGATATTGCGCCATACATCGTCGCTAACAGGTTTGGATACTATGGTTGCTACTGATAAACCGTTACAAGGTTTTACTGGCTTGCCTTTTTCGTCAACGTACGTGACATTCCATTCATTAGCACAAGTATCTAACGCACGCTGCACATCACGATACATATCTCTCTCAGCACTCCTCTGGGCATGCCGACCGCGCTCAGATAGGCCTTGCCGTACCTCCTTAGATGACCCACCACCATTACACGCATAATTGGCCGCTTTGCAAGCACAAGAAAGCCTTTCCCAATGAGGAGAGTTTTCATCATATAACATTTTTTGCAGTCCCACAGAGCTAAGGGGGCACATTTGTGTCATATCGGCAGGGTAAATATCGGCAGCAAACGCTGACTCCCCTGCAAAGAAAATGCCGGAAAAAAGTAACATTACGCTACAGGAATATTTAAAAAAGTTCATAACCATGCCCCTTTTTAGGCTAGTACTGTTAAGTATATGGAACATTGAGCAAGATTTCAAGGCTTTTATCTATAAAACCCCCACTACTTACTAAAGTAGCGGGGGTTATCTTTCGTTCAATGTATCTATAAAACCATCGTGTCTTCCATATCCGGGCCGGTAGAGATAAGCGCAATTTTCGGATGCGGATAGACTTGAGCGGAAAGTGCACGCAAATCTGCCAGGAATTGCTTTGCTTCCGGCGTGAAATCGGCCTCGTTTTTCACGCGGTCGTTACCCGGGAACATATCAATATGCGTAATGGCAATTTTCGTACAGTTGTTAATCATAATGGCACGCGAAGCAGAGCGTTTTTCAAATTCACCCACGCGGCGCAAGCGTTTGCTAACGCTACCGATTTCGTGCCCTTTGGTATGGTAAATTTCCAACTCTTTTTCGTCGGTCATTTCTTTTTCAAGCGGACCGGGACCTACGCGCGTAATATACGGTTTAAATACCACATACACATCCCGCACACTCTTGGGGCCAAGTCCTGCTTCGCCCAAGAAAGTGCTGGCGGTGGTATCACGCGAAGTTACAAACGGATATTCACCGTGAAGTAGCGAAAGTTTAATCCCTTGCGTACCTTCCAATAAAATATGTCCGCCCTTGTCCAAGCAACCGTTTAATAATTCCGGCACGTCTTGGATAAATTCTTTGAGTAACGGTTCGTCTTTTGCAAATTTGATATCGCGCCGTTCAATGCGTTCTTTAACAGCTTGCCCAAGCCCCGTTCCAACGCTGCCGATATGGTTCATAAAGTGCGCAGCCCCTTTTTCAGCTGCGGTTTGTTCGTCGGTAATCAGCACGGCGTACGGGTCAATAATCAGACGGTCTTGCGTACCGGTTTTTTTAACTTCATCTAGCAACCACTCGGTTTTTGTATAGGCACCTGCACCTAAAACAAGTTTCGTTTTGGGGTTTAAAAACCCGGAAGGAATATTTTTTAGCGTATAGGATTTACCGTCTTGCACCACGGTATGCCCGGCATTGGGCCCCCCTACGCGCACGCAATAATCGTAATTGCCTTTGTAAGACAAATACGCCGCAATTTTACCTTTTCCTTCATCGCCGGCTTGGCCGCCGCATACCAAATCAATCATTTTTTCCCTCCGCTAATTTTTTAGCATAACCTATATAGTTGGTTACTTCTAATTGATGTAACTGCATTTTAACAGGTGCAGATACTTCTAATCCGTCTATAAAATCTGTAAGAAGCGAAACAGACATTTTCCGCCCGCGTGTAAAATCGCGCAATAATTCGTACGCGTTTTTTATTCCGTTTGCACGCAAGATAGTTTGAATTCCTTCCGCCAATACTTCCGGGTGCTGGTATAGTTCTTCTTCGGCGGCTTGTCTGTCAAACGCAATTTTGGCTAGGCCATCTAAAAGCGACAGATACGCCGTCTGTGCATAACCAAATGCAACACCCATATTGCGAAGCACCGTAGAATCCGACAAATCCCGCTGCAAGCGCGAGATAGGCAACTTCTGCGCAAAGAACGTAAACAATGCGTTGGCCAGTTGCAAATTCCCTTCGGCATTTTCAAAGTCAATCGGGTTTACTTTTTGCGGCATGGTGGAAGAACCAACTTCTCCCGCCACTACTTTTTGCCGCACGAGCCCGGCGGAAATATAACGCCACATATCTTGGCTCAAATCCGTTAAAATCACGTTGCACCGGCGTAAATTATCAAATAGTTCCGCGTAACTGTCGCGGTTATCTACTTGGGTAGATAGCGGGCTTAAGAAAATTTTAATGCGGCGGTTTTGATTCAGTTTTGCCACAAATTGCTTGGCCGCTTGATGCCAATTTACCCGGGGATAGGCCGCCACATGCGCGTTATAATTTCCTACCGCCCCGCCGAATTTGCAGGAAATTTGCAGCTTTTTAAGTTGTTCAATTTGACGGCGTAAGCGCACTTCAAATACGCGGATTTCTTTGCCAAAAGTCGTCGGCACTGCCGGTTGCCCATGGGTGCGGGCCAGCAAAATGCTCCCCGCCTCTTTGCGGGCTAATACTGCCAAGGCTTGAGCCAATTTAGTAAGCGTTGGCAAAATAACTTTTTCTAATCCGTCCGATAGCAACACCGCATACGCGGCGCTATTGATATCTTCGCTCGTTAAGGCAAAATGCAACCATGGTAAACGGTTTTTTAAAGAAGTATTTTTCAATTTTAATTTCAAAAAGTATTCCACGGCTTTAACGTCGTGTTTGGTGGCGGGGATGTTGTGATATCCTTTTTGCTCAAGCGCGGCTAATACGGCTAAATCTTTTTCCGTTAAATTAGATAATTGCGCTACTTGTTTTTTTTCGGCAACGGTTAACGGTTTTAAATGAGGTAATTTTAAGGAGCAAAGCACTTCTAACCAAGCGGTTTCGGCTTGTACACGGGCCGAAGAAAAAGCCGCTTCGCCCATATATTGCCGAAGTAATGCTAATTTGCTTTGATAGCGCCCATCCAGCGGGCAAAGCACCGTATTTCCCATATTTATATTTTACCAAATTCTTTTACCCCTTTTTGTGCAGACAAAGTTTAGAAAAACTTCTATAATAGGGGTAATGCAATTAAAAGATACGCAATCCTTAATTGGAAATACGCCTTTAGTATTGTTAAATCAACCGGGGCCGGGAAAATTGTGGGCTAAACTGGAAATGTATAACCCGTTTAGCGTCAAAGACCGCGCGGCTTTATTTATGATTAACGCCGCTGAAAAAGAAGGGAAGTTAAAACCCGGCGGAACGATTGTGGAACCCACCAGTGGCAACACCGGCATTGGGCTTGCTTTTTTGGCAGCCGCGCGCGGATATACCTGCATTTTAACGATGCCGGAAAGCATGAGCGCAGAACGCGTCAAACTCGTCAAAGCCCTTGGAGCACAAATTGTGCTCACTCCCGCTGCCCAAGGGATGCAAGGCGCAGTAGCCAAGGCGCAAGAAATTGTGCAAAATACGCCCAATTCTTTTTTACCAGACCAATTTTCTAATCCTAACAATGCCCTGGCACATGAAAAAACCACCGGACCCGAAATCTGGCGTGACCTTAACGGCCAAGTGGATATTTTGGTGGCCGGTGTCGGCACCGGCGGCACGATTACCGGAGCAGGTCGTTTTTTAAAATCACAAAATCCAGACTTGCAGTTAATTGCAGTAGAACCGGAAACATCCCCCCTGTTATCCACCGGCAAAGCCGGACCGCACAAAATCCAGGGTATTGGGGCAAATTTTGTACCGAAACTATTGGACCGCTCGCTTATTGACCGGATTATCCCTGTGTCTTACGAACATGCCCAGCAAGCAGCCAAACTGCTGGTAGGGCAAGGCATTTTGCCGGGGATCTCCGGTGCCGCAGCCACGTGGGCAGCACTGCAAGTGGCCGAAGAACCCGCCAATAAAGGTAAAAACATCGTTGTCATTTTACCGGATGGGGGCGAACGGTATTTAAGCACGCCGTTTTTTGGGGAATAACTATGAAAAAACTGATTATTCTATGTGGTTGTTTGCTAACAGCCATTTCTACTAACGCCGCTATCAACGATGAGCCCGAAATTATTATTGAAATGACCGGCCCAACCACTAAAAAATCCGCCTTGCCGGAAATTGCCATTTGGAATAAAAACGCCACGCAATTAACACGCCTTTTTACGGGCAAAGACCGCACCTATGTACTCTATACCGTAGAAAATGTATCAAATTACGACGGTATTCTCCACGCAAAAAACGGCACGAAATACGCATTTGTAGAATATCGCGACCCCAGCGGCACGTTCCGCAAATTTCTTTTCAAAAATAACGAACCGCAAACCTTCGTGGCTTGCGCGGCAACTACTCAAGATGTATTGAATATCAATCAAAAATACAACGTTAATATCGGCCTTAAAAAAGACCGGTTTCTACTATACTACCCGCAAGCCGTTAAAATAACCGATCTTAAAATTAACGCACAGGAAGTTTTCCGTATTAATTGGACAGGTGATAAAAAGCAAACAACACTCCTTTACGTAGTGTTTGAAAACGACGAACTAACTGACCAAATTCTGGGTAAAGAAGCGTGGGACAAATACGTCCAGCAGCAAACCAATGCTGAAAACGAACGGTTGCATAAAGAATTAGAGGAAAAAACGCCGACACCAACTCCGGCCGCTAAAAAGCCGGCTTCCAAGCCATACAAAGCCTTAGTTTCCGGCGGAACCGTGCAAGACCGAATGTATATGCCGCGGGTAAATTTAGTAAAATATAAGTATGAATACAGATAATAAAGCCATCTTTTTTAAACGCGAAGCACTAAAACGGGTTGTAGAGGCCTATGATAAGGGCTCGTTGGAAACCCAAGCATACCGCATCCCTTTTGAAGTAATTCCGCCGGATTCTAAATCCGAAGTACGGTGTTGTATTTATAAGGAACGCGCCGTATTCCGAGCCCGTACACTGGCTGCACTGGGTTGCAGCGTAGAAAATGACGACGAAGCCACTTCTTTAAACGAATATGCCAAAGAAGCCCTTCTGCGTAAAGATGTGCCCGAAGCACCATTAACTGTATTAGATATTGCCTGTAAAGGCTGCGTGAAAGCACGCCACATTGTAACGGAGGCCTGCCAAGGATGTTTGGCACGCCACTGTCAACAGGCCTGTAAGTTTGGAGCCATTTCCTTTGAAAACGGACGCTCTAAAATTGACCCGGATAAGTGCAAAAACTGCGGGCAATGTAAAGAAGCGTGCCCGTACAACGCCATTACCTATGTGCCCGTTCCTTGTGAACAATCTTGCCCGGTAGATGCCATTCACAAAGGAGATCACGGGTTTGCCCAAATCGATTTTGAAAAATGTATTTCTTGCGGTCACTGCATGGATGCGTGCCCGTTCGGAGCTATCATGGAGCGTAGCCAACTAATTGATGTGCTTTCCTCTATGAAAAGCACCCGCAAAGTATGCGCCATGATTGCCCCCTCTATTGTGGGGCAGTTTAACTGCACGTTACCGCAACTGATGAGTGCTGTTAAAAAAGCCGGGTTTGATAAAGTAACCGAAGTAGCCCAAGGGGCTGACATTACCACCGCCAACGAAGCGCGCGAACTGGTGGAACGGTTAGAAAACGGTGCTAAATTCATGACGACCTCTTGCTGTGCCGCCTGGATTCAAGCCGTCAAAAAGCATTTGCCCGCCTTAAAAGAATTTGTCTCTCACACCAAAACACCCGCCGGCTATACAGCCGAAATAGAAAAACAACACGGTTTTACTACGGTATTTGTTGGGCCGTGCGTATCTAAACGGGTAGAAGGCATGGAGGACCCTAACATTGATTATGTGCTTACGTACGAAGAATTAGCCGCCTTGTTAGACGCCCGCCACATTGACCCGGCCACTTGCGAGGAAATGCCGCTAGACCCCGCTATCTCCGGCGAAGCCCGCTATTACGGAGTAACCGGTGGTGTGGCACAAGCCGTGGAAAATGCCATTGCCGGTAAAAAACCGTTTAAGAAAATGGCAATTAACGGGCTGGATAAAAAAGCGATGCTTATTTTGAACGCTTATGCCAAAGGGACCGGTGACTTTCAACTACTGGAAGTGATGAGTTGCAAAGGTGGTTGTATTGGCGGGCCGTGCACGCTTAAAAAACAGGCCGCGGTAATTAAACCGATTAAAGACTTGGTGGCTAACAGCCCGAAAGTCCCCTGCGCCTTGGATAAATAATCTGTTCACAAAAAATGCCCGGGTGGGATATTTCCCATCCGGGCATTTTCTTTTTATAATTTTAGCGACCCGTTACAACAGTGCAAACTTCAGCGTAAATGGCATACCCTTTAATTTCTTTATCAATAGAAGCTACTTGCGTAATGCGTCCGTTTTTCTTAGCGGCTTCCACCGACATATCACCCGAAATCATAAGGCCTAACACATTGGTGGCACAAGCACGTCCGGTCTTGGTACCGGTATTATTAGTAACCATCAACGGTTGGGTGGTTTGGGCAAAAAGAGCAACCCCAGCTTCCGTAGGCGGCGTGGCACAAGCTCCCGCAAATAAAGAAGCTACACCTAAAAACAATATCTTTTTCATAAACACAGGACTCCTCTACAATAGTAATTTCCTTACTTTTCCACTATAGCATATTTTTTGATTAGGAAAAGAGAAATTCTTCAAAAAAAATACCCCGCCTTGTGCAATGGGCGGGGTATTTGTAAAACTTCGTTGTAACGTTTCCAACCAACGATTAACGTTTGGAGAATTGGAAGCGTTTGCGCGCACCGGGTTGACCGGGTTTCTTTCTTTCCACCATACGGGGATCGCGCGTTAAATAGCCGGCTTTCTTGACGGCTTTTTTCAAGTCTTCGCTGACAGCCGCCAAAGAGCGGGCAATCGCGTGGCGCAAGGCACCGGCTTGAGAAGATACGCCGCCGCCTAATACTTTAGCGGTTACGTCGTATTCTTTTTCGGTGTTGGTTACCACGAGCGGAGCTTTTACAGCAGCTTTGCAGCGGGCATTGTTACCAAAATATTCGTCTAACGATTTGGTGTTTACGGTAATGTTTCCTTTGCCTTTAAGTAAAGATACGGTGGCAACGGAGGTTTTTCTTCTACCGGTTTTCAAGTCTTTCGTATTGTTCATAAATTTCTATACCTCTTATTTACCCATGCGGCCCGTGAAAGTGTGTTCTTCGCCGGCGAACAAGCGCAAGCGTTTCATGCGCGGTGCACGCAATTTGTTTTCATCCAACATGCGTTTTACCGCTAATTCCAGTACGCGGGTAGGGTTGTTTTCCAACACTCTTTTTACCGGGGTTTCTTTTCCGCCCTTGGCATAACCGGAGTGAGAGAAATATACTTTCTGTTCCAGTTTTTTACCCGTCAACTTCACTTTGCCGGCATTGGTCACTACGACGAAGTCGCCGCAGTCCATATGAGGCGTATACGTTTTTTTGTGTTTACCCATTAAAAGAACGGCAATTTTAGTAGCCAATCTTCCTAAGGTTTGACCCGTAGCATCAATGTGATGCCATTTGCGGGTGGTTTCTACTTCCTTAACGGAAGGTAAAAATGTTTTTGTCATGTTTTGTTTCTACCTTTTGTAATTAATGCGCAGCGGAGTGGTGGCCGCTGTCTTAATGACTCGTGGTTTCCTATATATTATAACAAAATGGGAGATTTTTTACATCAATTTATTCAGTACGCCTGAAAAAAGCGCCTGAATTTCGGATAAAGTATCCAAGCGGACGAACGTCCCGCGCATGTCGGAAGCATTCGGAAAACCGTTAATCCAATAGCCGGCCGTTTTGCGGCTACGGTTTACACCAATACGCTCGCCGTAATAAGCCACATTTTCTTCAATGAGTTTTAAATAAATCTCAAGCCGTTTTTTAGGGCCTTTAGATATAGCGGGTTTGCCGGATAATTCATCTATAATATCCTGAAAAATAAACGGGTTACCCACCGCGCCGCGTCCAATCATCACACCCGCACAACCGGCATTTATAAAATCTTTTACGCGCGCTGCGTCAGAGATTCCCCCGTTTCCGATAACCGGGATTTTAACTACGCTGCAAGCCTGCGCCAAGGCATCCACATTGGGCTCGCCGCTATGTATATCTACCGCCGCGCGTGCATGCAAAGTGACAGCAGCCGCTCCGCAATTTTCCGCCAGTTTGGCTAACCGCGCTCCTAAAAATTCTTTGTGATTAAGCGCGATACGCGTTTTTAACGTAACCGGGATTTTAACGGCTTTGACAGCGGCTTCTAACAAACGGCCCAATTTGGCCTCGTCTTTCATCAAAACACATCCCGCACCGGCTTTGTTGATTTTTTTAACCGGGCACCCGGCGTTTAAATCTACCATATCCGCACCGGCATCTTCGGCGTTTTTGGCGGCCTCGGCAATTGTTTGTTCGTCCGAACCGAAAATCTGCATAGAAACAGGATGTTCTTTTGGATTAACCTGCAACATACGTCCGCTTTTGGCGTTTCCGTAATGCAGGGCATGCGCCGATACCATTTCCGCACATACCAGCCCCGCGCCACCCTTTAAACAAAGCACACGAAACGGGCTATCCGTAATACCGGCCATAGGAGCCAGCACTAAATTATTGCGTAATGAAACGGAGCCGATTTGTAAGGGATGAATTACTGTCATTTAATCACTTGCCAACGGCCCATTTTTGGAGATTCTACTGTTTTTTTGCGAGATAAGCACGAACGCATAATTTGGCGGGCTTCCACAAACGTATTTTTAAATTCCAATGCATTGATAAATTCGTCGTGTCCGAAACCGCCCGCTAAAATATGGTCCGTCACCGCAAAGCGGTACGTT
>CADBFX010000033.1 GCA_902794125.1 uncultured Elusimicrobium sp.
GATTCTCCTACCCAACGCGTGGGCGGCAAAGCAGTTAATACCTTTACGCCTATTACACACGCCGTACCCATGATGTCGCTAGACAACTCGTATTCTGCCGACGATATCCGCCAATGGTACGACCGCGCCAGCAAAACCTTGGGCCGCACCGATTTTGAAATGGTGGTAGAAGGAAAAATTGATGGCGTTTCTTGCTCACTAACGTATCAAGACGGCAAACTGGTGCAGGCCGCCAGCCGCGGCGACGGAAAAACCGGAGAAGACATTACCCTTAACGTACTTACCGTTAAAAATATTCCGCACCAACTAATCGGCGCTCCCGCGGGGCTGTTGGAAATACGCGGCGAAGTTTATTTAGATAAAAAAGATTTACAACACTTAAACGAAACCCAACAAGCCCGCAACGAAAACATTTTTGCTAATACCCGCAATGCAGCAGCAGGGTCGCTACGGCAAAAAGATCCGGCCTTGGCCGCCCAACGTCCTTTAAAATTTTTCGCCCACTCGTTTGGCGCCGGAGATATCAACCAAACCAGTTTCAGCGGATTTATGCAACAATGCAAATCCTGGGGCTTTTCCATTTGCCCGGTCCGCATGCAGACCACCCAAATTTCGGAAGTGATCCGCTTTTACAATCAATTTGAAAGTTCGCGCCACCAACTTCCTTTTGACGTGGACGGCCTGGTAGTAAAAATAGACAGTTTTGAAAACCAACAAATTTTAGGCGTAACGGCTAAAAGCCCCCGCTGGGCTATTGCCTTTAAATACCCGGCGCCGCAAGCTACCACCACTGTAAAAAGAATTACATTTTCCGTCGGCAGAAGTGGCATTATTACCCCCGTGGCCGAGCTGGCCCCGGTGCCGTGTGCGGGCGTAATTATTTCTAACGCCACGCTACATAATTTTGACGAAATCAAAAACGATACGGTGATTGTGGAACGCGCCGGGGAAGTGATTCCTAAAATCATCAAAGTGGTGGAACATAAAGGCACGCAAGAAGTATTGCCCCCGACAACCTGTCCTTCCTGCGGGGCAGACGTAGCAAAAGAATCGGACGAAGTAGGTTATTACTGCATGAACCCGGCCTGCCCGGCACAGTTACGGGCCCGCATTTTGCACTTTGCCTCTCGCGACGCAATGGACATTGAAGGCATGGGCGACGTAGTTACCGACCAACTTTTAGCCAACAACTACATTACCGATTTTGCGGATATTTATAATTTGTCGCTCTTGCATCTGTTGCAACTGGAAAATTTTAGAGATAAAAAAGCCCTAAACTTACTAAATGCCATAGAAGCCAGCAAACAAAAACCGCTTTCTAAACTTTTGTTTGCGCTGGGAATTGCTTTTGTGGGCGAAAAAACCGCCGAAATTTTGGCCGATCATTTCCACACGATGGACGCATTAAAAACCGCTTCCTTGGAAGATTTACAAAGCGTGCCCGAAGTGGGAGAAACGGTTTCTAAAAGCATTTACGATTTCTTCCGCAATCCGCGTGCAACCGAGCAAATTGAAAAATTGCGCCAACAAGGCCTTACTTTTACGCAACCTCAAAAAGAACAAGCCGGACATGCACTGGAAGGGAAAACCTTGGTATTTACCGGTGAACTCCCTACTCTCTCGCGCAGCGAAGCCGAGCGACTGGCCAAACAACACGGCGGGAAAACAAGCTCCAGCGTATCCAAAAAAACATCTTACGTGGTGGCCGGAGCCGAAGCCGGCAGCAAATTAAAAAAAGCACAGGAATTAGGTGTTCCCGTGCTAAGTGAAGAAGAATTTTTAAAACTGCTCAAATAAAAACCCGCTCAAGCAAGCGGGTTTTTATTTCTATAACATTTTTCCGTCATCCAGACAAACGGTATATCCGTAATATGCGTAACTGTCTATCAGCGAATTGGTCGGCAATTTGATGTTCGGGTTACGTTTTGAATGTGCTTTTAGTAAATAATAATACGGCACGCTTTTTTTGGCATCTTTCGGATTATCTTTTAAAATAAAATAGCGACGAACTTTTTTATCCAGCGGCAAAACATACAAACCCATTTCCTTGCGTAAAGTTTCTTCGGAACATTTGGTCTGGTTTTCAATAGACTTTAATTCCGCGCGCGAAATTTCAATATATCCGTTTTGTTTTAATTTGTTAGCATACCGTTCCACTTTTTGCAAAAAAGCCGGCGTGGGCGGAACGGATTGATTGGGGAGTAAAAATGTTTTATGGTTTTTAAGAGCTTCGGTATAAACTATAAAACCGCTGTCGGTCAAGGTGCTTTCTTTTGTAAAAACTTTTTCCCCTTTTTTATTACGCAATAAGAAAATATCTTTTATCGGTACACCCATTTTTTTAAATACAGCAAACGCATCTTGCCCGACTTGTTTTTCCATCGCTTGGTAGCCGGCTAGCGTCAGCATATCGCGTTCAAAATCGGTTCCTTTATTAATTGTAACGACATATTCCGACGGAACTCTTGTATATTTGTTTTTTAAATACGCTACCCCTTGGCGTTGTTCGGCTTGGTGAATTTTAGCAAACAGCGCGCGTAATTCGTCCGTCATTTCAGTAACTTCCGGCTTCACGGCATAGCGTTGTTTAAGCGCGGACAATATTTCTTCATCCGTCAAATAATCCGGCTCTAAATTTATTAACCGTTGGCGCGCAATTAAATTAAGCGGTTCTACTGCCAAGGCCGAACGATAATATTCCGCGGCACCCTGTTTATCGCCCTGATATTCGGTAATCACCCCTTTGCCTACGAGCGAATTTACATTGGCCGCATTGGATGCAAGCGATTTAGAATAATACTCGTTTGCTTTGGTGTTTTGCTGGCGTTTTAACGCAATATCGCCCAGCATAGAATACGTGTAAGATACGTACGGAGAGGTGCGCGGCATCTTTTCCAACGCTGCCAAAAAAGTTTTCTCTGCTCCGGACAAATCTTCCAGCGTGAGTTGCACGCCCGCTAAAGATAATTTGACATCAATATTGCTTGGGTCTATTTTTTCGCAACGCAAAAAGGTTTTTTGGGCGTCTTCGTATTGTTGGGAAGAATACTGGTCTTTCCCTTGTGCCAAACACTCGTCTAACGATTCGGCACGCAAAACGGTTTCCCCCGCTGCTAAACTTATTGCCAGACTAACAAAAAATAGTTTGGAAAAACGCATACAACACACCTTTTAATTTTTCGGTTTTCGTCAATTTAATAGGTTCTGTAAAACGGAATCCTGCTTTTCTTATTTTAGCAAGATTTGCACGATAAACGCACCCCATCATACGGCAAGGCAACATTTTTAGCCGTGGAAGAGCGGCCATTTTTTCAAAAGCACGCATATATAATTTCTGCGCGATTACTTCCAATCGTTGCAAAACGTTGGCGATTTCTTGCGGTTTTTTCCCTTCTAAAACATCTTGCCGGCTTAGGCCGCTTTTCGCTAATAAATCTTGCGGCAAATACACACGCCCTAGCGCCGCATCGGCGGGCACATCGCGAATGATGTTTGTCAGCTGTACAGCAGCTCCCAAATCTTTGGCTAATAATTCTGCTTGCGGGCCTTTTACGTCTAAGATATCCAGCGTGGCCAATCCTACAATAATGGCTACACGGTATAAATACCACTCCAATTCTTCAAAACTGTTATACGTTTTGCCGTCCAAATCGGCCTGCATTCCTTCCAAAAGTAACAAAAATCTGTTTTCTTCCAAGCCAAAAGCATTAATCGTGGCCGCCAACTGTTTTCCTAAGGCGGTGTTCGGTTCTTGCGCGTTATAAATACGTTTAATTTCTTGCTTTAATTCTTCTAATTCTTCGGCCGGATGCGGACGGTTTTTTTCATCCACAATATCATCCGCCAGCCGGCAAAATTCATAATAATTCGCCAACGCCTGTTTGCGACGTTTGGACAAAAATAAAAATGCCGGGCCGAAGCTTGATTTTTTGTAAGACGTATTATTTTGCGCCATTCTTTTTCCCTTTTTTAGATAGGTACGACAACGCCGCACCGGTAGCCGTGGCATAAATAGCGTGTTTGGGAATAATAAAATTTACACCATACATTTTGTGTAACATCTGAAATACTTTTTTTGCCACGGGAACTTGCGATAGGGTGCCTGTTAAAATAACATCTTTTACGCGGTCATTGCGGCACGCAAAAACAGCCATCATACCAACGGTTTGGAACGTCATATTCAGTACACCTAAGGCAAAATCTTCGCTGCTGGCATCATCTTCCATTTTCCCAAAGTTAGAAGCCGTGGTATCCGGTGGTAAGGTGGGGATAATGCCTTTGCTGATATCTTCAATGTTTAAATCTACCCGGTTTAAAGAACCTTTTTCGGCCATTTCTTCTACGGTTTTAAATGACGAAGCACCGCATAGTTTTCCGCACAGGCCCAGCACAGTTCCGCCACCCACACCGGACCCGCCGATGTGGTAAATACCGTCTTTGCCGGCATGCACAAAAGCCGTCCCGGTTCCAAGGCTGATAATCAACCCTTCTTTTTTATTGGAAAGAGCCAACCCGCCCAGGCCAATAGCTCTAAATTCATCTACTTTGGTGGTGGGAATTCCATAAATATTTTTCTTAAATAGCGCCGCGCCGACACCCGTTAAAATAATTTGTTCCACTTCTTTTAACGAAAGCGCATTTTCGTTAATAAATTTGCCAAGTGCCCCGTAAGCCGAGGTAAGCGGATCAGCCGCTTCTACTTTAAGCATGGAAATACATTTCCCGGCGAGTGAATAGCCTACTATTTTGGTAGTAGATCCCCCAACATCAATTCCAATTACTACACGCATAGTTACTCCTTATCTAAGCCGATAGATTTTAAGAACGGCTGATTGTTGACCGGGCGGCCCAAAAAGTTGCGTACTAATTCTTCTTCTTCCAACGTGCCGCCTTTTTCTAAAATTTCGCGACGGAATTTTAAACCCGTTTGCGGATTAAAAATCCCGTTTTTCTCAAATTCGCTAAAGAAATCTTCCGCAATCACTTCCGACCACAAATACCCATAATAGCCGGCATCATAACCACCCATGATGTGACCAAAAGCAGCTTGCGGAATGGTGTTTTTGGTAAGCGGCAAGGCGCGGATTTTTTTTGTTAAATCAAAATACAATTTGGTGCTGTCCAACGTTTTAGGCGCGGTGTGAAGCGTCATATCATACTGGGCAAAAAAGTTTTGCCGCAAATAGGCTCCGCCGGCACCAAAATTTTTGGCTGCAATCATTCTTTTAATTAAATCATCCGGTAACGGTTCGCCGGTTTTATAATGTTTGCTGATTTTTTTAAGCACTTCCGGGTTCCACGCCCAGCGTTCTAACAGTTGGCTGGGAGCTTCCACAAAATCCCAGCTCACGCTCGTGCCTGCAAACGCCCCGTATTTAGATTTGGTAAGTGCGTTGTGCAACACGTGCCCAAACTCGTGGAATAACGTTTCTACTTCGCCGTGCTTTAATAGGGAAGGGGTATCCGCAGACGGTTTATTTAAATTGGCCACAATTGCCACAAACGGCACTTGCCAGGAACCGTCTTCTTTTTCTTCGCCGTTTACTAAATCAAAGCAAGCAGCATGTTTATATTTGCCTTCGCGCGGATATAAGTCCATGTAAAAATAAGCAATCAGATGCCCGTCGGCCGCGTCTTTAATTTTAAACGCTTTTACGTCTGGGTGCCAGGTGGGGATATTTACCGGTTCAAACGTAATTCCGAACACCCCGCCAAAAAGCGATAACATCCCGTCAATTACGTGTTGGGAAGGAAAATATTCTTTAATTTTTTCGCTGTCTAAATCTAAATGTTCTTTGCGGTATTTATTGCTCCAATATCCGGACTCCCACGGATAAAGCGTACGTGATTTTTTACCGGTTTTTTCGTTTTTGTAAGCAATCATTTGCTTATCTTCTTGCTTACCGAGCGGTTTTAATTTTTTTTGCAAATCTTTTAAGAAGGAAAATACGGTTTGCGGATTTTTTGCCATGCGTCTTTCCAATTTCAAATCGGCATGGGTTTTATACCCCAATAAATGCGCAATCTCGCGGCGCAACGTAACGGTTTTTTCCAAAAGATCTACGTTTTCTTCCCCCCCGCGGCGGTTGTACTTATATTCCAATTCCCGGCGGGCTTGTTCGTCGTCCGCGTTTAACATAAAGGGAACATAATCGGGGTAATCCAGCGTTACTAAAAATTTACCGTCTTCTGTTTTTTCTAATTTGCCGATATAATCTTCCCCTAAGCCTTTTAATTGTTCTTTGGTAACGGGCAAGGGGTCTTTATATTCCTGTACGTTTTTATCAAACTGAATTACATATTCGGCTTTTTGTTTATTTAATTTTTTAAAAGTTTCCAAATCTTCGTCGTTAAGTTCCAACCCGCTGTTCTTAAAACCGATTAGCATTTCTTTGACAAGTTTCGCTTCTACCGGGCCTAATTGAGGGTTCGTGTCCGTATATTCGCGAATCGCTTTATATACATCCCGCCGAGTGGCCACGTCCACCATATATTGGCTGGTTTTCATTTCTAATTCGTGTACCGTATCGCGGAAGTTTTTATCGGTAGAAACGTACGACAAAAACCCGCTCATTCCTAATGCGTCTCCGTAATGGTCAAAAGCGCGTTCGTACGCCATAATAGTATTTTCAAAGGTGCGCTTTTCGGCAGGGATAGCAATTAAATCCGCCAGCTCTTTTTCCAACCGCACGCGTGCGGCCGCTTCTGCGGGGGCCAGCTCCTGTGCTTTATAATTAAAATGCAGAACGCCGTTTTCAAACATAGATGTCATTGCTTGTACCCCCGGTGCCGCCAATAGTAAGACGGCAGATAAAATTATTTTTGTTTTTTTCATAGTAATATAATACACTTTTTATAGAACCCGTTAAAACGCTTTTGCGTGTAGCCGGGTCAGTAGGACACATAAATTGTAACAAACAATCCACAGTTTGCGCGGATTTTTGTTATAATTTATATTATATTAATTCACATCAAGGAATTAGTGGAAAAACAAAAATGTACGAAGCATTTGTACCTAAAGAAATATTCCTTACCAAAGGAATCGGCCGGCACAAAGAAAAACTAGCCAGTTTTGAAGAAGCCTTGCGCGACGCCAAAATTGCCAGTTTTAACTTGGTGCCCGTGTCCAGCATTTTCCCTCCCGGCTGCAAAACGGTCCCCGTTGAAAAGGGTCTGAAAAAATTACATCCGGGCCAAATTCTGCACTGCGTTATCAGCAGAAATACCAGCAATGAATATCGCCGTATGATAGCCGCCTCCGTAGGGGTTGCTATTCCGAAAGACAGAAATCACCACGGATACCTGTCCGAGCATCATAGCTTTGGTGAAACCGATAAACAAGCAGGGGATTATGCCGAAGATTTGGCAGCCTTGATGTTATCCACCACCTTGGGCGTTGACTTTGACAACGACACGACTTGGGACCAAAAAGAAGAAATTTGGAAAATGAGCGGAAAAATTGTTCGCACTTCCAATATCACCCAGTCGGCCGTGTGTGCTAACGGCGTTTGGACGACCGTAATTGCCGCGGCAGTATTCGTAAGCTAACTAATACGGACTGATTGTGAGCGAAGAAAACGTACAAACCGATAAGTTTATGGGGCTAGAGAGCAGAACAAGTTCTCTGCCCCTTTGTAAATTCGTGGTAGTGCCCGTCCCGTTTGAAAAAACGGTTTGCTACGGACACGGAACCGCCAAAGGCCCGGCCGCCGTTATTGAAGCTTCTACCCAAATTGAATTGTGGGACGAAGAAACCAAAACGGAAACGTGGGAACTGGGCATTAATACGCAACCGGCTATCAACTGCAAAGGTTCTACCAACACCGTTTTTAAAAACATTGATAAAACCGTCCGCAATTTGATGAAATATAAGGCCATCCCGTTTTATATCGGCGGGGAACACACTGTTACACAGGCCTTAGCCCAACCCTATATTGAAAAATATAAAAATCTGAGCATTCTGCACTTTGATGCCCACGCCGATTTGCGCGAAACCTTTGAAGGAACACCCAAATCACACGCGTGTGCCTTATATCCGGCTTCGCGCCAAGTAAAAGTGGTGCAAGTGGGTATTCGTAGCGTAGCCAGCGAAGAAAAAAAGTACTGTAACGCCGGTGACCGATACCGTCTATATTACGATTGACGTAGACGGGTTTGATCCGTCTGTTATTCCGGCCACGGGCACGCCGCAACCCGGCGGGTTTATGTGGTACGAAGCGTTGGATTTATTCCGCGAAGTGATTAAACACAAAAAAATTGTGGCGGTAGATGTAGTGGAAGCCTGCCAACGCAAAGCCGATACGATTACGGAATTTAACGTTTCTAAGTTAATTTACCGTTTAATGGGATATTTGGCTTTGAAGAAAAAATAAGTTTATCTGCACAAAAAAGCCCCCTTTGAAAAGGGGGCTTTTTTATTTCTAACTAAATCAATTAGAAATAGAAGCGGCCGGTAATAGCTGCGCCAAAACCGGAACGATCGGAGAGGACATCTCCATCTTTTTTAATTTTAGCCGAGAAGTTGTAGCGGGCATCTAAACCCAACGCAAATAATTTCGTAAAGCGGTATTCCGCCCCTAAATTAATATGAGGAAACAATTTCCCTTTATGTTCCTTTTGGTTCAGAGTACCTTTTGCTTCCAGTTCGGAATACATCCAGGTTGCGCCGGCACCGCCGTAGAAACTCCAGTTCTTTATACCGTTATCACGTTTATAGTAAACGGTCAAAGGAAGGGCTACCGTTGTTTCCTTAACTTCTAAGTAAAGAGGAGAGCTTTTCAATTCCACTTTGTTTTCGCCATATCCTTCCAAACCAAGTTTTACACCTAATTTGGTGCTTTCATCATTCATATCCCATTCATACAAGGCTTCAATACCGCCAAAACCCGGGCCTTCGTCTTTTTCGGAAGAAGCGGCCGTTGAGTCGTGGTAGATATCTTTAATAGTTTTCGGGTCGTTTTCAGCCGCACCTAATTTCACACCCAAGCCCCAGCCATCTGCAAACGCAGCGGGGGCGAGAAACAACACACCAAGAACAGCAACCATCAGTTTTTTCATGCTTTATCTCCTTGTTTTTGTTTCGGGGGATTTCCCTGTTTATTTTTTTGGGAGGAACTAAATTTAGCCCCTCCCATTACACTTCAAAAGTTTTTGTTCCTTAGAAACGATAGCTCGCTTTGAACATAGCGGAAAGATAACTATAATCTTTCTTTCCTACGCCGGTTCCACCTACTTTGTTCATCAATTTATCGGTATCATATTGGAACGCATTATAGCGGCCTTCAGCCCCTAACGACCAGCGGCCCGAAGAACCAATGGCAAATTCCAACCCGATACCGGCAAACCAACCGAACGAATTGTAGGAAGCCGTTTTGTCTTGTTTATTACCGGCTACTTTTGTTTCAATGATACCGGTGGCCGAAGTCAACCCGGCACCGAAAGGAATATAAAGACGAGCGCGAGAATCCGGGTTTAAGTTAAAGCGCATGGAAGCCATTGCGTTAAGAACGTTCATGCCGTGCACTTCTTCCCAACCGATTCCTTTCACTTTATCATCCGCAAAGATTCCGTCGTTCACTTCTAAACCAAGACCCCAATATTCGCTCGGAAAAACCATGTAAGAAAGCCCGGCAACCGCTCCGGCTTTTCCCCATTCGGCTTCTTCTCCGTTTGCCTTTTTGATCCCGGAATCTTGTAACCCGGCCCCACCACCGATCATCAAACTAAACATATGGTCGCCGGCTTCAATGCCTTGGGCATTGGCAAAAACACTTAGTCCTAAACAAGCGACAATTATTGCTATCAGTTTCTTCATGTTTTTTCTCCTTTTGTTATTTTGGGGAAGCAGAACTTTTATTCTGCTTTCGGCGGCAGCGGGCCTACTCCGTCTGCCGGCACTTCATAGGGTTTTTTTAGTAACGCTTTTGCGCGCTCATCAAAGCCCCACTTGTCCTTAAATGATAACACATATTTATACTGTGTCAATGCTTTTTCCCGCTCGCCCAGCAAATCATACACCTGCCCCAAACGCAGTGCGTTCCACACACCCCAGCGGCTGGGTTCTTGGTTTTTTACGGCCGCGGCACCTTGTTCAAAAATCGCGCGGGCTTCTTGCCAATTTCCTTTAGCCATTTGGGAAGTTCCCAACGCGGTGTAAGCGCGGGCAATATAAATATCTTTATAAAAAGGGTCGGTTCCGATAAGGCGTAAAAACTCATTAGCCTGCGCGGTTACTTCTTCGTAATTTTTTGTTTCATACAAACAAATTACTTCCACGTAACGCATGAGCGGGTTATTGGGATATTTGGCCCGCAACTGGCGGATAAACTCCAGCGATTTTGCCGGATTGTAGAATTTACTGCCGCGTGTGTTTTGTACTTCAATTAAAATAAGTTTGGCGCTGTCCGAAGTAAAAGTGGCTTTTTCGCGGGCCAAATTAAGTTGATTTACCCCTTCGTCCGGGTTGCCTTTAATGGCTACAATTTTGGCCAAAATTTTAATAACGGACGGAAGCGTTCCCGCAAAGTATTGGTAGATCCCCAACCCGAAAAAAGCATCGTAATACGTCGGGTCCAGTTCCAAGGATTTTTCCAAATTTTTAATGGCTTTGCGGCCGGAGAAATACGCCGTTACCCAACTGCGGTTACGCATCGCAAACAAAGCACGTAACCCATACAACGCTCCGATACCCATATAGGCGTTGGGGTCTTTCGGGTTTTTTTTCATCCAGCGTTGGATGCCGGAAATAGAATCATCTAAAATTTTTTCAAATACTTTGCGTTGTTTGTCGTCGCTTGTTTCAAATTCATATTCGTAGCGGCTCCACGCAATCATGGCATTGCCGAAATGGGCAAACGGATGGTCGGGGTATTCTTTAAACACCCATTGGATATTTTTTTCGGCGGTGGCAAAATCCAAGCTATACACGCCGTTAATCCCTTCCTGCGCGTGCTGCATTACATCCGGCGGAAGTTTAATTTCCGCATAGCCGGGTAAAAAGGCGGTGATGCAAAAAATCACCGCCACTAAAACATGTAAAACCTTACGCATTATTTTTTGGCCTCAATTTTATCTTTGCCAAAATACGGGCGCAACGCTTTGGGGATAATAACAGAGCCGTCGGCCTGTTGGAAGTTTTCCAAAATGGCGGCAAACGTGCGGCCCACGGCTAAACCGCTGCCGTTTAACGTGTGTACATACTCCTGCTTGCCCTGGCTGTTTTTAAAGCGAAGGCCCATGCGGCGGGCTTGGAAGTCCAAGCAGTTGGAGCAGGAGGAAATTTCGCGGAATTTATTTTCGCTGGGCATCCATACTTCAATGTCGTACGTTTTGGCAGACGAGAAACCAATATCTCCGCTGCACAGTTCCACTACATGATACGGAATTTCCAACGTCTTTAATACGTCTTGCGCGTCGGACACCATTTGTTCTAACATCTCGTAGGAATTTTCCGGCTTGGAAAGCATCACGAGTTCCACTTTATCAAATTGGTGGTTGCGGATAAGCCCGCGGGTATCTTTTCCATACGCGCCGGATTCTTTGCGGAAACACGGCGAATACGCCGTTAATTTAATCGGCAGTTCCGCTTCCGGCACCACGCGGATACGGTTTAAATTGGTCAGCGGGATTTCGGCGGTGGAAATTAAAAATTGTTTCGGTTCGCCCAATAATTCATACATATCTTCGCGGAATTTCGGGAGTTGGCCCGTACCAATTAAAATATTTTCGTTCACAATCACGGGCGGCATAATTTCGGTGTAACCTTTTTTGGCGTGCAAATCAAGCATAAACGCAATAATAGCACGCTCTAAGCGGGCCCCGTCGCCTTTAAACAAAGCAAACCGGCTGCCGGACAAAGCGGCTGCCGCTTCAAAATCTAAAATTCCTAATTTCTCGCCGACGGCTTGGTGATCCAACGGTTTAAAATCAAATTTCGGCAAGGGGATGGCGCAAGGAATTACTTCCGGGTTATCCGCGTCGCTGGTTCCTACGGGAATTTTTTCATTCGGTAAATTCGGAATAGATAAAAGCAAATCATCAATTTCTTTTTTCAGCGGTTCCATTTCCGCTTCTTTGGCGGCCATTTCTTCTTTTAATTGGCCGACTTCTGCCATCGCAGCTTTGGCGGCTTCGTCGCCTTGTTCTTTTTTAATTTTACCGATAGATTTAGACATTTCGTTACGTTTGGCACGCAGTTCTTCTACCTTGGCAAGCACCGTTTTATAAGCCGTATATTTTTGCAACACTTCTTCTATTTGCCCGGCTAACTCCGGTTTGCGTAGCGATAAGCGTTTTTTTACTTCTTCTGGGTTTGCAACGATTTGTTTAATGTCTAACATAGAATCCTCTTTTTATTTTTTTTCAAATTGAACCGGTTGCGGTTCCGGAAAATAGTGGCGATACGGTTTAAAAGTGCGCGAAGCATACTCCATCCCGTATGAAGACAACAAACGCAAACTCACCGGAGTAAACGAACTTTGTGCCGCCAGCAGTCCGCCCACCAATAACACCAGTACCAACACCAGCATCTTCAACAATGCAAAAAAAGCATCCGATGCAAAATCAATAGATTGTTGGGTCAATACTCCCATGGGTTTTTTCATTGGTTTTGCTGCCTCTTTGTTAATTCTTTACTAAAACTTTTAACTAGGCTCTTGGCAATACTGTCCGCCGCGTCTAACGCGCTGGCAGAAGAATTTTCGGCCGAGCCGATCCACACTATTTCCGCCGTTTCCACATCAATCATTTTGGCAATTAACCCCACCTTGGCATTGATGGTATATTGCGAAGGATGTGTGTCGGAAGAATGGGTAACTTTGGTGCCGGTTTGACGCATGTAAGTGGCGTATGTACCGTCCGGCAGTTGCATAATATCTTGCGAGTAAACAGGCTGAGTTTCCGTCTTGCGCGAGGAAGTCATGGTAAGTTCCGTGCGCGCCGGTGTGTAGGAACTTACTTCCCCCACCAACAAAACATCTACCCCTAAAATGCGGCCGATTTCGCGCGTCGTCTCCGGCGATAAATATCCGGAAACGGAAATGTTATGCTCTTTGAGTACGCTTTCCAATTGAGCCCGTTCTACTACTTTAAAGCCATAACGAATTAAATATTTGGCAAATAAATTTTCCACCCCTTGCATAGAATTCCAAGAGGAATTAAACGCCATAATGCCAATGCGTTCCATGCGGTCAAAATCGTACGTTTGGCTAATCACCGTTTTAGGCGCACAGCCCGCTAAAAAAACGCAGCATCCTATTGCCAAATATAAAAAACGTTTCATAGGTTTATTATATAATTTTTAGACGCGTACGAAATAAAGGTATAATAATAATATGAAAACGCTTTCTTCAGACTTTATCCAAAAAGCAAAAAATCTGAAAGTCTTACTTACCGACGTGGACGGCGTAATGACAGACGGCACCCTTAGTTTTTTTACGGACGCTAACGGCCAAACCCACGAAATTAAACACTTTGAGTCGTTAGACGGAATGGGGCTTATGTATCTGGCCACCTGCGGAATTAAAACCGGCATTATTTCTCGCGGTAATAGTCCTACGCTGGAATACTGGGCCCGTGTTTTAGGGATGCAATTTTTATTTTATAACACGCAAGTAAAACATCACGCTTTAGATTTTTTACAAAAAGAATATAACATCGCCCCGCAAGAAATTGCTTTTATCGGGGATGATTTAATAGACCTGGGCGTTATGGAACGAGTGGGACTGCCGCTTGCTGTGGCCAACAGTGTAGATGAGGCCAAGCAATTGGCTGTTTATACCTCCTCCCGCCCCGGCGGACAAGCCGCCGTACGCGATATTGCCGAGCAAATTTTGCGCGCCCGCAACCAATGGGACGAAATTGTTTCGGCAAACCGCAACGGTTCGTTTCGCCAACCTAAAACCGAAATACGTATTGTAAAAGGGTTGTAAAATTTTTACAATATAGGTAAATCTAAAATTAAGGAGCCTTATGAAAAAATTACTTTTGTTGTGTGCGTTGTTTACCGCCGTGCCTGCTTTTGCGCAAAACTATTACGGCTTGCAGGAATACGGCCTTCGTAAAAATACAACCCGCATAGAAATGTACGGCGGGATGGTATTACCGCGCGAAAATTGGAACCACAATGGTAAAGATTTGGGAACGACGGGTTGGACCGCCGGTATCGGTTTCACCCGCAACATTGTTCCGTTTTTCGGTTTAGGGTTGGATGCTAACTATGCCCAACTCGGTGACGGCGAAAAAGATGCCTCTAGAGCCTATTACCGCACCGGTATCGACTCGTGTTTATGTGCCGTTCGGGGTCGGGTTGGGGCACACTTTTGCACGCCTTAAAAATGCCGACGGTTCCCACAAAACAACCGACGGGACCGACCTCGCTCAAATGTTAGGTGCCGGGTTAGAATTTGATATTGATGAAAGCATCATTTTTGGCTTAGAAGGTCGTTACTACTTAATTGAAGCCGAAAAGGAATTTAAAAAAGAATTCGGCAAAAGCCGCTATCATCACTACTTAATCATGTTAAAACTTGGTTGCCGCTTCTAATTGCTTTTGCAGTGAAAACCGCCGCTTGTTTTTAGCGGCGGTTTTTTTACGCCTATTTGATTTTTTCGTCCTGTGTATTGTATGAAAACTTGTTTTGCTGCTATCTTAGGCGGCACACTGGGCTTAGAACGCCAATACCACGATAAACCTGCCGGGTTTGCCACTAACTGTTTAATCTGTCTAGGGGCCATGCTTTTCACCATTCTTTCCGAATATATGGGCAACGCCGGAGGAGACCCCGGCCGTATCGCCGCACAGGTAGTAACGGGTGTGGGTTTTATTGGCGCGGGTTCTATTTTACGCGACGGGAATAAAATTTCCGGATTAACTACTGCCGCCGGTGTGTGGTTAGTGGCCGCTATCGGCATGGCTGTTGGGTACGGAGAATATATTTTAGCTTCTGTTGTAACGGCCGCGGTATTAATTATTCAACTAGGCGTACGCAAAACCATTAAACTAATGGAATTTGTAAAACGCTACGATACTTTTTACTTGGTATGCGATGCCAACTGGAAAGTGCTGGAAGATATTGAAAAACGCATTGAACGACACGATGTTTCCATCTTAAAAAAAGAAATTACAAAGCAAGACAATCATTTTTTAGTAACCATTGTGGCCACTTTTACGGGGCACGATTTCCAAAAAGTAACGGAAGAGTTATTGCTCTTACCCGAAATACACAGTTTGTATAAATAAAAGGAGAACATATCTTTATGACGGATCAACCTATTCCGCTGTTTAACCTCAAAGAACAACACGACAGCCTAAAAGACCAAATTAATGCCGCTGCCGCCGAAGCTTTAAATTCCATGCATTGGCTGTTAGGCCCGCAAACCGAAAAATTTGAAGAAGAATTTGCCCAACTGATTGGTGTCAAACATTGTATTACTTGCTCGTCGGGCGCAAGCGCCATTCAAATTGCACTAAAAGCTGCCGGAATCGGCGAAGGCGACGAAGTAATTACCACGCCTTTTACGTTTATTGCCACCACCTCTTCCGTTTCTTTAACGGGAGCCAAATTTGTTTTTGCCGACATTGACCCCGTTACCTACAACATTGACGTGGCTGATGTAGAACGCAAAATTACTAAAAAAACAAAAGCTATTTTGCCCGTACACCTCTACGGATATCCGGCCAATATGGCGGCTATCATGCACCTGGCCAACGAACATGGCCTAAAAGTAATTGAAGACTGCGCACAAGCCCACTTAGCCATGGCCGACGGTGTAATGGTGGGCGGAATCGGGGACGCCGGCTGCTTTAGTTTTTACCCAAGCAAAAATTTAGGAGCCTGCGGCGATGCCGGTTGTATTACCACCAACGACGACGAAATTGCTAACCGTTGCCGTTCCTTGCGCCACAGCGGCCGCGCTTTAGGTAAAGCGTACGAATATGATTTGGAAGGATCCACCTTGCGTATGGACGAAATTCAAGCGGCTATTTTACGCGTGAAACTCCCCCATTTGGAAGAATGGACGGAAAAACGCCGCAAAGCCGCCTCGTGGTACGCCGAAGGACTCGCCGGAGTGCCGGTAACATTACCCCCCACCCCGCCTGCCGGGTATGCCCAATCTTACTACGTCTATACTATTCGTTGCGAACGCCGCGACGAATTACAAGCCTATTTAAAAGAAAAAGGTATCGGCTCTGCCGTATATTATCCGGTACCGCTTTATAAACAACCGGCTTATAAACATTTGGGATTTAAGACGGAAGATTACCCGCAAGCCGAAAAAGCGGC
>CADBFX010000034.1 GCA_902794125.1 uncultured Elusimicrobium sp.
CATTGTGTGCCGGAACATAATTCCATTTTATTGGAAGATTTACAAGAGGCCGGTTTTACGCTAACCGTTACGGAAAATTCCGTGCGTGTACATGCATATGAAGGCCCCATCAAAGCTCTGCGTGTGCGTACGGCGCCCTATCCGGGTTTTGCGACGGATTTGCAAGCGCCGTGGATGACACTGATGACTTTGTGTGAAGGCACGGCAGAAATTGATGAAGATATTTTTGAAAACCGTTTTATGCATGCGCCCGAATTGGTGCGTATGGGGGCCGATATTGCTACCGAAAAAAGTATCGCCCGTGTAACCGGTGTTAAAGAACTTTCCGCTGCGCATGTGCAAGCGTCCGATTTGCGGGGTGGGTTTGCTTTGGTGATGGCGGGGCTTTGTGCCAAAGGCGAAACGGAAGTGGAACGTGTTTATCACATTGACCGCGGCTATGAAAATTTAGAGCAAAAACGCTATAACCCCGATAAAAATGAATTTTGAGAGTTGCCTGCAAACTTTATTTTCCCGCACCCAGCCGGGTGTTGGACTGGAAAAATTAGCACGGTTACTGGATAAGTTAGGCAGTCCGCAAAAAAAAATCCGGGCTATTCACGTGGCCGGCACGAACGGCAAAGGTACCGTGTGTACGCTTCTGGCTCGTACGTTACAATTAGCCGGGTATAAGACCGGGCTATTTATTTCTCCTCACCTCATAACCCCCACAGAACGTATTCAGATAAACGGGTGCAACATTCCGCAAGATACTTTTTCGCACGCGTTACAAACCGTACTGGATATAGAAGAAGAACCGCTTAATTTTTTTGAACTGCTTACAGTAGTTGCCTTTATTTATTTTGCCAAAGAAGGTGTAGATTTTGCTGTGTTGGAAACGGGCCTGGGGGGGCGTAAAGACCCCACCAACTTATGTTTCCCGTTGCTTTCTATTATTACTTCCATTGGGTTGGATCATACCCAAATTCTAGGTGATACGCTAGAAAAAATTGCCGCAGAAAAAGCCGGCATTATCAAATCAGAAATACCTGTTTTGTGCGGAGAAATGGATGAAATTTCCGCGACAGTAATCCGCCAAGAAGCACAGATTAAACAAGCACCACTTAAGTGGATAAAAGAAGGAGAGCCTTTCATAAAAAAAACGGAGTTTTTTGAACAGGGGAAAACACAATTACTCAAGGGCGGTAACCCTTGGATGTTGCCCATATTAGGAGAGAAACAAACGCAAAATGCGTGCCTAGTGTATCAAGCGGCAAAGAAACTGGGAGTTGATGACGGCCTCATTAAAACTGCTTTTGAAACGGTGCAAATCCCGTGCCGGTTTGAAGTATTACATAAAGACCCAACAACCCTTATCCTGGACGGTGCACATAATCCGCAAGCAATAGAAAGTTTGATACGTTGCTGGAAGCGAAGCCCGTGGGCCACAACCGGTACGTTACTATGCGGTTTTATGAAAGATAAAGATTACTTAACTATGTTTTCGCTTCTATCCTCGCACTTCCAAAAAATTATTTTAACCGTTCCTTCTTCACCGCGTGCGGCGGGGGAAAAAGAATTGCATCGTTTCCTATCGTGCCCGGCGGTAGAATTCGTGCCGGATGTAAGAATGGCTCTTTCGCGTGCGTGCCTGTCAGGGGAAAATATATTGTGTACGGGCTCGTTTTATTTGGTAGGGGCGGTGCGACAGTTTGTGGCGGGGGCAGAAAAGTTTTGATTTTTCCGTCAAGAAAATGGGTTGACAGTGCCCCCTTGTTTGTGGTTAAATTTAGTGTAGCGTATTTTTAGTTGGGAGATTGTATGGCGTTAGATAATCATTCGTGGGACGGCCACGGCGATATTGCCCAGTTTTTAGAAAAATTTAAAGAACAAAATTTTCCTTCTGAACAACCGGTTAAACCGGCGGAAACTTCCGCAGGTGCTGCCGCGTTGACGCCTGCTCAATACGAACGTTCCTTTGAAAAGTTGGAACAAAAAATACAAGAATTAGAACAAAAATTTGAAGCATCTTCCGACCAAAACCAGCAGATTTTATCCGAACTTTCCCGCACGCGCGAAGTGGTGGAGCAACAACAAAGCCGCGATGCGTTTGTGGAAAATTTATCTCGCTCCATTGCCAATTTAAAAGCCAGCGTGGAGAATTTATCCCGTGCCCAGCAAGACCGTTCCTTTGCCTACCGCGAACCGGATGTGCAACGCAGTTTTGATTCGTTCCCGCGGCCGGAATATCACACCGATTTGTATCACTATGAGCCGGAAAATTACCGCGCTTATCAGGAAGAACGCCAACGTTTGGAACGGCTAGAAAAAGAGCGCATTATCGCCAGCTTGCATCAAAAGGCTTCCCAATTAAAGGCTGTGAATAGCGCGTTGGACCGCGAAATTAAAAAAGTACAGCAAGAAAAATGGGATGCTCTTAAAAAATCGGCCGAACAAGCCAAAGAAATTTTGTCCTTGCGGCATCAATTAACTGCAGCGGAAGAACGTTTTAAATCATTCAATTTTGAAGGGCGCATTATTTCCATTCGCCAGGAATACCAGCAGCGGGTGAGCAGTTTGGAAACGCAACTTAAAGAAATGTCGGATACTTGTATGCAACAAGTAGAAGAAATTGAATCGTTGCGTGCAGAAAACCTCAAATTGCATAGAGCGGCGGAGGAAAAAGACAAATTGGCGGCCCGGTTGGAAGCTAAAGAACGGGAACTTGCCTCCGCGCAAGCGGAACTGGCTGCCTTACGTTCCGACCGAAGCCAAACTTCTCAGCAGCAAGTATCCGTCTTTACCCAACGCATTGGTGCATTGGAAACGCAGCGTGATGAATTATCTATTCAATTTCAAAATGCCCAGAACGAGCTGGAAGCCGTTCGGAGCGAAAAAGAATTGCTGGAGAAAAATTTTAAGGAACTCGTCAGCAAGATTAACAATAACGACCAAGTCATTGAACAATTAAAACACAAAATTGAAGTGTTGGGCCACCAAAACGAAGAACTTTCGCAGCGAAATGCCCGCTTGCAAGAAGAAAACGTGCTTTTAAGCGGCGAAAAACAAGTGCTGGCGGAACGCTCCGAAGAAGCGGAGTTGGCCAAAGAAGTCGCTCAAGAACAAATTGATATATTGTCCCAGCAAAATCAAGAAATTACATTCCGCACCGAACAGTTAGAGCGGGATAGAGAATCTTTTGAACGGCAAATTTCCGCTTTAACAGGCGAAAATGCTACGTTATCTGAACAAGCACAAGTTTTGTTACAACAAACCGAAGTTTTAAACGGCCAAACCCAACAATTAAACGACGAAAATCAACAATTGCGTAATCAAAGTGCGGCGTTGTTGGCGGCCCGTTTAGTGCAAGAAAAAGAACAAGCCGCTCAGAAAAAACGATTACCTAAAATTTCTAAAAAGCCGCTTCCGCCTACGGCGGAAATGATTTCAGCCGCTAACTTAAAAGCGCAAAGCCCGGTGGCAGTGCAGCCTGTTTCGGTTGCCGTAACACCCGAGGCCCCCAGCGAAACAAAAGCGGAAGAAACAACGGCGTCTGCGCCTTTGGAAATCGCCGAAAAAGCCAAAGCTCCGGTACTTAGCGAGAAAGATCTGCCCGAAATCCGCGTGGCAGACCCGGTACCGCAGCCCGACCCCTTGTTTGACGGGGAAGACTTTTTGGAGAAAACAGATAGTTTTATCGGGCGCATCAAATGGTCCCTTTTTCACGAAGATAAATAACAAAGAGGCCTGATGATTTTACATCAGGCCTTTTAAAGGAAATTATGTCTACATTAAACATTGCTGTTTTATACGGTGGAAAATCTACGGAGCATGAAGTTTCCGTACATAGTGCCCAGACGGTTTGCCATTTGCTACAAGCCAAGCCGGAGCGATACCATTTATTTTTTATTTTTATTGATAAGCAGGGCCAATGGTTCTTACAAAAAGAGTGTGGTTTTAAAACTCCTCAAGATATAGCTATTACTCCGGTAGTGGCGCCGCAGTATAATTTACAATCCTTAGATGGTTCTTGGAAAGAAAAGATAGATGTGATGTTCCCGGTATTGCACGGTACGAACTGCGAAGACGGCACGATTCAAGGTCTTTTTGAAACAATCAATGTGCCTTATGTAGGGTGCGGTGTGTTGGCCTCATCTATGGGGATGGATAAAGAAATTGCCAAGATGTTGGCACGGGAATCCGGCGTATCCGTGGTGCCGCATTGGACGGTGCACCGTGGCCAAGCGTATGATAAATCTGCTTTGGAACAATGGGTGCAAAAACAAGGGCTTCCGGTATTTGTTAAACCGGTGCGGTTAGGTTCGTCGGTAGGTGTGCGGAAGGTAAAAACGCTGGAAGAATTACACGACGCGGTAGATTTTGCCTTGCAATTTGATACGGATGTGATGATTGAAAAAGGAGTCGACCACGCCCGGGAAATTTTCTGCGCTTTATACGGAGAAGGCACCCAAGCGGTAGCTTCTGCGTGCGGCGAACTTAAAATGTTGGCCGGAGAATTTTTTGATTATAACGCCAAATATTTGGTGGAAGGCGGATGCGAAACCAAAGTACCTGCCGCTATTCCGGCCGAAACAGAAAAACAAATGCGTAAAGATGCGCTGGCGGTATTTCGGGCTCTTCGTTGCAGCGGGCTGGCTCGGGCAGATTTTTTGATGGATAAAACGGGAAAGTACTATTTTTCCGAAATAAATACATTGCCGGGCATGAGCGAAACAAGCCTTTACCCGCAATTATTTAATGCAAGCGGTCAACAATACGACAAAATGCTAGACGGTATGATTGAACAAGCCTTGGCTGTTTGGAAAGTGAAAAACGGATTGGTATTACAACGAGCATGATTTCTTTTCTGAAAAAAAGTTGGCGGCGGATTCTTGGACTTAATGGGTGGGTACAACTCATTTTAGTCTTTTGTTTGCTGGGAACTTTTAGTAATTTAGTGCTTTTGTGCCGGGATATTTCTTCCGGCGGCGTGCTGCTGCGGCTCCATTTAGGATTTTTTATCTTATATGCCGGGCAAATAGCTTTTATTTTGTTGCACGAAAAATTTGTATGGCTTTTGGTGGTTTTGCAAGGTTTATTGGCCCTTTTTACCAGTGCGGATTTTACCTTTATGCCGCTACTGCGCGGTTTGGGGAATGTATTTTTCTTCGTTGTAAAAGAACCAACCTTGGAATTACTGCAAGCCTACAAGTATAGTTTGATTTCGCTAGCCTTTACGTTGCAGATGCTTTGCGCTTTTGCGTTGGCAAGTCTGCTTCCTTCCCCGGTTAAACAGAAAGTGGAAGAATAACGTTTTTAGACATAAAAATACCCTTGGTTTTTTCAGCCAAGGGTATTTTTTATTTAGCGAAATTGCTGGTATTTTGCAATTACTTCCTCTTTAAACGAACTAAAAGTTCCTTCGCTAATTGCTTGGCGGGCCCGCTCCATGAGGCGGATTAAGAAACGGATGTTGTGGATACTCATTAACCGGTGGCTGGTCAGCTCGGCCGAACGATATAAGTGGCACAAATAAGCGCGTGAATATCGCTGGCAGGTATAGCAATCACATTCCGGGTCCAGCGGAATATCTTGCGTGCGATACTCGGCGTTTTTAATGTTGACGCGCCCGGTGCTGGTCATGGCCATGCCGTTGCGGGCCACGCGGGTGGGCCATACGCAGTCAAACATATCTACGCCGCGTTCAATGGCATTTAACATTTCTACCGGGGTTCCTAATCCCATAAAATAACGTGGTTTTCCTTCCGGTAAATTTTCTGTTACAGCCAGGACAGATTCATTCATCTGCTCTAACGTTTCTCCCAGCGATAACCCACCAATGCAATAGCCGTGCGTCGGTAAAGAAGCCATATGCAAGGCAGCTTCTTTACGTAAATCCGGGAAAATTGCCCCTTGAATGATACCAAATAAAAGCGAATTTTCCACTTTAAAACTATCGTCCGATTGTTTAAAAATGCGTTGTTCGGGTACAGTTTTTTCGTAGGCTTTTGCGGCACGTTCGGCCCAGCGTTTGGTAATGTTTAATGCTTCGCGGGCATCCTGTTTGGACGGGTCTTTTGCGTGAATACAAACGTCCAGCATAGTCCAAATATCGGAGCCGATTTCGCTTTCAAATTGAATTACGTTTTCCGGGGTAAACAAGTGCTTGCTACCATCGTGGTGGGACTGAAAGGTAACGCCTTCTTCTTTAATTTTGCGGAATTTGGACAAACTGTACACTTGAAAACCGCCCGAATCGGTCAGCACACTGCCGCCCCAGTGCATAAACGAGTGAATCCCGCCCATTTGTTGCAAAATTTTGGTGGTAGGACGTAGATACAAGTGATACGTATTGGAAAGCAGACATTCTGCCCCGGCATTTTTTAAATCTTCATCCGTCAGGGCTTTTACACAGGCCTGCGTGGCTACCGGCATAAATACCGGGGTATGTACGGCACCGTGGCGGGTATATAAGATACCGGTACGGGCCTTGGAGTGGGGGTCTTTGGATAAAATGTGAAAAGGTACGATCATAATTCTATTTTACCATTTTCAGAAGAGAAAGAGAAAAACGTTTTAAAAAGGGGGGATTTTTAGGGCTTCTCCGTACGCGCAGGCGTGCACGAAGCAGTAGAAAATAGTAAAATACTTAATATGGAGATTATTGTCTTTATACCCATTTTGTTTTTTTCCATAGTCCTGCATGAATTTGCACACGGACTGGTGGCGTACCGCTTGGGGGATGATACCGCGTATTATAGCGGGCGGCTTACGTTAAATCCGCTCAAACACGTGGACTATTTGGGCACGATTGTGGTGCCGCTGCTTTGTTATATTATGCATTTTCCGCTTTTTGGGTGGGCCAAACCGGTGCCGATCAACCCGCTTCGTATGCCCTCGCCGCGTAAAGATATGGGTAAAGTGGCCGCGGCCGGGCCTGCCATTAATTTTTTACTGGCGGTGGTGTGTACGCTGTTATTAAAAGGCGTGATATTGGCGCAAGGCGTATTAGGCTTGGAGTTGGCTGAGAAACTGGCCGTTTGCCTACAATACGGGATGCTCGTAAATGTGATGTTAGCCGTATTTAATTTAATTCCGATTCCACCGCTAGACGGGGGGCGCATTGTAACGGCGTTGTTGCCGGTCAAAACGGCTGTGGTGTATGACCAACTTTTCAGCCGTTTTGGTATGTGGATTGTATTTGCTTTAATTTTAACAGGCGGCGTAAAATATATTCTATTTCCGCCGGCGGAATTCGTTTTTAGTTTACTTAGCAAAATTTTATAGAGGTTTGTATGACAGCACAAAAAATTGTTTTATCCGGTATGCGCCCGACAGGAAAACTACATTTAGGCAATTTCCATGGGGCTTTGAAAAATTGGGTGGCGCTCCAAGATAAATATAATTGCTATTTTTTCGTGGCAGATTTGCATTCCCTTACCACGGCTTACCAACACACCGAAAACTTGGCCGAAAATAGCCAAGCTATGCTCATTGACTGGCTAACCGCCGGGTTGGATCCGCAAAAATGCACGATTTTTATTCAGTCCGATATTCCGCAAGTCAGCGAGTTAAATACGCT
>CADBFX010000035.1 GCA_902794125.1 uncultured Elusimicrobium sp.
GCTTCCACAAACGTATTTTTAAATTCCAATGCATTGATAAATTCGTCGTGTCCGAAACCGCCCGCTAAAATATGGTCCGTCACCGCAAAGCGGTACGTTTCCTGCGGGCGCACAATGCGGCCGTTTAACAAAGTAATACGTTTTATTTTTTCACCTTCGGGGGCTTTGGGGTCATACATCACCGTAAAGCCGGCAATTTGCGGGAAATTATCTGTTACGTTCAGCGAAGCTTCCAGCGCTTGTTTGAAAGCCGCCCCTTTAATGGTAAGAAAAGTGATGTTGTCTCCGTAAGGATACGTTTTGTATAAGTCGTACTCGGTAAGCACTCCTTGCGGCAAAGAAGCGCGAATAGAGTCGGAATTTAGAACTGCTCCGTCTAATTTACTCCACTTATATAAACAATCCGTTAGCAAATCACCCAATTCCGATTCTTGCGCCAACGCCGGCACCATTTCTTGCGGGTTCTGCGTGATACGCGCATTCATTTTGTGGCGGGTTTGCTCCAATAACGCCCCCGCCTTTTGGGCAATTTCTTCGTTTTCGCCAAAGTCGTCCTTAAACAAATAAATATCTTCAAATTGAATATTTTTTAATTGCTTGGTTTTATCAATGGATAAGCGCAGGCGCACCACGCTGTCTAACCGAGAACCGGGATAAACGATATACGTATTATTGATTTCGTCCGTTTCGGCATTTTCCCGGTCTTTATTGGAACTTAAAATCAGGTGGATCCCCGGTACTTCTTCGGCCAAGACCACGTCAGCCGAGCCGGAAAATTCGGTTTCGCCCAGCGAACTGAGCACCACAATCACATCTACCCCTTTGCTTTGCAAAAGGGCTACCATTTCCCGCGCGGTTTGCACCGGATCCTGCACGGAAAATCCAGATAAACGGGTTTTATTTTGCGCCATCCCTTGCGGGCTGATTAACCCAAAAACACCTATCTTAATATCCTGTTTAGTGAAAATGTGGTAATCGTGCAACGGCCAGGGAATTTGGTTATCTAATTTTAAGTTAGCTACTAAAAACGGATAAGGAAGCTCACGAATAATTCCGCGTAAAGACGGCCAACCAAACACAAAATCTTTATCACTTACTGAGGCGGCCGAATAGGGAAGTGTACTTGCCAATTGCGTGACATACGCACCTTGCGTCATAGTGCCTTCCGGTGCAGAACCGAACCAGTTACCGCCGTCAAATAATAAAAAGGGTTCGCGTTGGCGGTCCAAAAAACTTTTAAGCACACTGTATCCGCCCGTTTCGCGGTTGGCTAAACGCGGTTCCGGGCGGGTCCAGTAAAAACCTTCTACATCTGCCGTATAAAAAATATCCAGTTGGGTCATTTCTTCCGGGCCACAACCCTGTAATAACCCTCCGGCGAGTAAGATTCCCAATAAACGGCAGATGTTTTTCATTTATAACTCCACAATACGCCCGGTAGCCGGCGGTGTAACAGGGCTATATTTGCGTAAACCGTCTTCTAACAAATCGCGAATCGTTTTTTCGCCTAGCGGTTTCTTTTGGCTGGCCGGGATTTTTTTGAACAAAAATCCTTCCGCACCGCCATCTGCAATAAATGCGTTGGTGGCAATCACATATTTTCTGCGGTTTTCTATCGGCCGATTATTGACCCAAATGTGAAGGTCCTTCACTTTTCCTTTTTTATTTAATTTATAAGTAGCCGCTAAGCCGGAATAGGCAAATAAATTGCGAGGCACTAGGTTGGTTTTAACAAATTTCTTTAAAAACCGTCCGCTAACCGTTACTTGCACAATTTTATTATCAAACGGATGGATATCAATTAAATCCCGTTTGGTAACAGGCCCGGCCTGCATGGGCACGCGTGTGCCGCCTTTATTGTGGATAAAGATTTCAGCCCCACTATACTCTTTACCTAAATCAGCCACCCAGTTATCTAACTGCGTGTCTTTATGGGAAGCAACCGGCGCGCTCTTGGCTAAAGTTTCTTCAGCCTCACCTACTACTTCGTCCACTCCCGGTTCGCGCAACGTTTCCGCCAATGCGGCAATTTTTTTATCTTCGCCCGTTTCTTTCACAATAAGCGGAATTAATTGCGACTCGGCTTTTACAAACTTGCCTGTTTTATCATCCGTGGTGACAGTGACTTTGCTTACATTTTGAACATAGCAACCGCTTTCTACAAAAAGAACATCGTTTATTTTTTCGTTTTGCACAATTTTGTGGGCATGCCCGCCAAATACTACATGCACACGACCGCTGTATTTTTTACCGATTTCTCCCACGTAAGGCTGCGTACCGTGTTTGTCATCTTTTAAAGAATCATGCACAATTGCCACGACAATATTAGGATGTTGGGCTTCAATTTCCGGCAATACTTGCTCTAACGCATCCAACGGTTTTGTGAACGTATATTTTTTCGTATCGCGAGTAGGAAAACGATTGGCTAACCCAATAACCGCTACTTTTACTCCGTTGCGGTTAAAAATCTTATACGGCAAAATATGTGCCGGGCGTTTCAACGTATCTGCTTCAAAAAAGTTAGCCGCCAAAATGGCAAATTGAGCTTCTTCCAACATGGGGGCTAGGGCTTTATCGTAAAAATCAAATTCGTGGTTACCAATAGTGGAAGCATCATAACCGACGGCATTCATCAACTTTATTGCCTTAATACCTTTGGAGGTTTTGGTTTCAATCGTACCGTTAGCAAAATCGCCGCTATCTAAAAGTAAATAATTTTTAGGTCCTTTGTTTAACACGGATGCCAACGCCGCAAAACCGCCTTGACCTTTTTTGGGGTAGAAAAACCCATGGGTATCACTGGTGTGATAGATAGTTGTCGTTTTAGCTAAAAGCACTAGCGGCAACAAAAGCACTGCTACTAATAAACTGATTTTTCGCATACACGCTCCTTATTTTTGAATAATCCGTCCTGTGGTCGGTGGGAAAACCGGCCCTTTTTGAAAGGATTCTTCAATCAACTGTCGTACAGACTTGGTTCCTACTTGTTGCTTATCTGCCGATTTAAAGGACTTATTCCGCGCGATAAACGAATTAGTCGCTACGGTATAAGTTGCCTTGTTTTCCAACGGTTTTCCGTCCAACAACACTTGCAAATCTTTTACACGGCCTTTTTTATTCACCGTATAAGAAATATCTAACCCGGCATATACATACTTATTCCACGGCGTTAATCCGGCCCGGATAAATTTTTTCAATTCCCGGCCCGTTATCTCCATTTTAAAAATTTTATCTTCAAACGGGAATAGGTCTATTAACGTACGACGGGTGACATCCCCTTTTTCTACCGTGATACGAGTGCCACCCGTATTATGAATAAAAATTTGTGTTTGGGCATATTGCCTTCCGATATCACTAATCCAATCATCTAGCGGCGAGTCTTGTTCGCCCTTACGGATAGGCCGCTGTGATAAATCTGCCCCTGCCTGCCCAATAACCTCTTCCATCCCCGGCACTTTCAGAGCGTTGGCTTTTTGGGCCATTTCTTTATCTTCGCCCGTAGTGGCAATTTGTAAGGGAATAAGAGAAGATTTCGCAGAAATAATTTTCCCGGTTTTATCATCGGTTTCAATTACTATTTTGGTGACATTTTTTAAGTAACAACCGCTTTCGGCAAAAAGCACTCCGTTTATAAATTCGTTTTGAAAAATTTTATGTGCATGCCCACCCAGCACCACATGCACTTGTTTACCATATTTGGTGGCAATTTCACCCACATAAGGAAGCGTGCCGTTCCTGTAATCGGCCAGCGAATCGTGCGCCAAAACAACCACCACATCCGGGTGTTCGTTTTCAATTTGCTCCAACGCCGTAGCTAATGCGGAAAGCGGTTTTGTGAAATAATATTGTTTGGTAGGTTGCGTGGGAGTGCGATTGGCTAACCCAACCACCGCCACTTTAGCGGAGCCAACTTGAAAAACCTGATAAGCTTTTGCCCATGTGGGGATTTTATCCGTGTTTTTTTCGCGCAAATTGGCGGCCAATACAGCAAATTTGGCTTTTTTAAGTAACGAAGAAAAACCGACATCTTTAAAATCAAATTCGTGATTGCCGATAGTGGCAGCATCATAGCCCACCGAGTTCATCAGTTCCACCGCGGCCCGCCCTTTGGTTTGTTTTGTTTCTATCGTGCCGTTGGCAAAATCGCCGCTGTCTAAAAGTAAATACGGCAGGGGTTCTTTTTTTAGCACCGCAGATAACGCTGCATATCCCCCCACTCCTTTTTGTGGGTAGAAAAAACCGTGCGCGTCGCTGGTGTGATAAAGCACCACCGTTTTAGCACATAACGGTATAAAAAAACCCAGAGCAATGATTAGCGCAACTAATTTTTTCATCATTTTAAAAACTTCCGCGGGGTGTCGATCTCCCCGCGGAAAGCGTTAATTATTAAAACGCGAGAAAGGCGAAATTTTCCGAAGCCGTTCAATAATTGGCGGTAATTCTTTTAACACCAAATCAATATCGGCTGGGGTGGTTTGGTCCGAAAGTGAAAAACGAATAGATCCGTGTGCAAACTGAAACGGCACTTTCATAGCGCGTAGCACGTGCGACGGCTCCAGCGAGCCCGACGTACATGCCGAGCCGGATGAAGCACAAATACCAAAATCATTTAAGTACATTAAAATAGATTCTCCTTCAATGTAACCGAAACTGATGTTAGTGGTATTAGGCACGCGGTTGGCCGGGTCTCCGTTCACTTTAACATCCGGCACAGCCGATAAAATCCCTTGTTCCAAACGGTCGCGCAAAGCGGCAATACGTTCGTTTGTTCCGTCAGAGAGTCGCTTAGCGGCAAGTTCAGCCGCTTTGCCAAGCCCCACAATATACGGTACATTTTCCGTACCGGCCCGGCGATGTTTCTCTTGATGCCCACCCACCATAAACGGCATAAAACGAGTACCGCGTTTTACGTACAACGCGCCCACTCCTTTAGGGCCGTGAAATTTATGTGCCGAAAGCGATAACATATCTACCCCGGCCGCTTTCACATCTACTGCAATTTTCCCCACAGCTTGCACGGCGTCCGTATGAAAAATAGCACCGTGTTCGTGGGCGATTTTGGCAATTTCGGCAATTGGGAAGATGGTACCCGTTTCGCTATTAGCCCACATCACGGACACGAGTGCAGTTTGGTCGTCTATTACTTTTTTAAGTTGGTCTAAATCAAAGCGCCCTTGTTCATCCACGCCGATATAATCTACGCGGTAACCTTGGGCTTCTAATTGTTTAAACGGTTCTAATACTGCGGGATGTTCTACTGCCGAAGTAATGATATGTTTTTTATCTTTAAAACTGTGCGTAGCGGAAAAAATAGCCGTATTATCACTTTCCGTTGCGCAAGCGGTAAAAATAATTTCGTCATCATAGTCAGCCCCGATAAATTGTGCCACCTGATGCCGAGCCGCTTCAATGGCATGACGATTCTGCCCTCCAAACGTATGCATACTGGAAGCATTGCCGTATTGTTCGGTGAAGTACGGCAGCATGGCTTCTACCACGGCAGGAGCGCATTGGGTGGTTGCGTTATTATCCAGATAAACTACTTTTTGTGACATATTACGCTTGCTCCACGGTAAGTCCGTTAAAAACTTTTTCTTTAAGCACTTTTTCAATAAAGTTTTTCAAAGTGCCTTGTGCTCCGGCACAGCCGCTACACATTCCCACCAAACGGATTTTTACAACGTTACCCGCTAAATCCACCAGTTCGGCAGACCCGCCATCCATATTGAGTTTAGGGCGGATATCTTCTTCCAATACTTTTTCAATTTTGCGGATTTTTTCAACCAAGGTCATTTGGTCAAATGCTTTTAATGCCGCCGGCACCGGGCAAGGCGTTGCATTATTTACTTTATCTAAAATTTGTTGAATTTCCCCTTTGCAACGACCGCACGCACCGCCGGCCTTGGTGAAATGGGTTACATCTTCTACCGTAGTTAAATGGTTAGCACGAATGGCCTTAATAATCGCTTCTTCGGACACGTTAAAGCAGTGGCAAACAATTTTTTCGGCCTCTTGTTCAAATATAACCGGTTTGCCACCTTGGCGGTAACTTTTCACCGCGGCTTCTAAGGCCTCCATTCCCATCACCGAACAATGCATTTTTTCGGCCGGCAAACTCCCCAGTTCATCGGCAATATCCTGGTTGGTAATTTTGGAAGCTTCGGCAATTGTTTTCCCCTTTACCATTTCGGTTAACACCGAAGAAGAAGCAATTGCGCTGGCGCAACCGAATGTTTCAAATTTGGCGTCTTCAATTACATCCGTTTCTTTATTTACTTTAATCGTTAAGCGCAGCGCATCTCCGCACACCAAGCTGCCCACTTGGCCGGTGCCGTCCGCATTGGGAATAGCCCCCACGTTGCGCGGATTTTTAAAATGGTCCATTACTTTATCTGTATAATCCCACATAA
>CADBFX010000036.1 GCA_902794125.1 uncultured Elusimicrobium sp.
ATTATTGCCGCACTTATCTTGGCGGAGATTACCGTCATGTTGCCGCTGGAACGCAAAGGGCGCATTAAACTGGTTACTTTTTCCTGTTATGCTATCGGCATGGGGGCCGTGCTTACCGCAATCGGCGAACCGTTGGGAACGGTGGTAATTTCCAAGTTATCCGGCGAACCGCACAATGCAGGATTTTTTTACCTTATCCAACATTTAGGCTGGTTTGTGTTAGCAGGTGTTTTGTTTATGGCGGGTATGGCCAGCTCTATTCGCGAACACACGATTCAACATGCCCCGGGCGCAGACGCGGTGGAAGCCGGGAGCGACCACTCCGTAAAAGGGATTGTTATCCGGGCCGGAAAAGTGTATCTGTTCGTTATGGCTCTTACCTTGCTGGGAGACGGCTTAAAACTGCTCTCTGCCGTATTAGATAACGCCACGTTAGCCGCTATAGAAGTAACCCCCGTTATTAGTGATAGAACACTTACTTTCTTACTCATGAGTTTAGTGGTTTCCGGCGGGATGCTCATTCCGGGCAATATCCCTAACATTATTTGTGCTTCCAAACTGGGTATTAAAAGCAAGGAATGGGTAAAGGCCGCTTTCGGGTTGGGACTCGTGCTGATGATTGCCTATTTCGTTATTTTAAGCGCTGTTTTATAAAAAGAGCTTTTTAAAAACCCGCTGGAATTAATCTTTCCAGCGGGTTTTTTATAAGAAAATGCCCATAATTTTATATAATCTTATATATTTCAAAATTAAGGAGTCTGCATGAAAATCCACTCGTTTAATGTTCAACCCAATTTGCCTGAAAATATTAAATTTTATTGGCAAGCCATTTTACTCTTCGTACAAATAGACCCTAACTTGTGGACGGCTTCCAAACGCAACCCCAAATGGCTCCTGGGTAGCGTACCGCAAAAACGCTTGGAAGAACTAAGCAAAGATAAAACCTTTGTAGCCAATTTAAATCAAGTAAAAGAATCGTATTATAACTACAAAAAGAATCAACAAACCTGGTACCGCCAAAACAAACGCGAAAACGGCAATTTATTAACAGCCTATTTCTCTATGGAATACGGTATCGGCGAAGGTCTTCCGATTTATTCCGGCGGTTTAGGCATGCTCGCCGGGGATCACATCAAATCCGCCAGTGATTTGGATATGCCGATTATCGGCGTAGGTCTTTTCTACAAACAAGGTTACGTTCAACAAGTGCTTAACCGCGAAGGTTGGCAAAACGAAGAATACCCGGATAACGACTGGGCACACATGCCGGTAGAACGTGTTACTAAAGACGGCAAAGATGTGGTGGTAGATATTCCCTTAGCCGGAGAAAATGTCAAAGCGTGTGTATGGCGCGTACCGGTTGGGCGCACTTCGCTTTACTTGTTAGATACCAACTTACAAGAAAACACTCCCGCTCAACGGGCCATTACCGAAAAACTTTACGGCGGCGACCGCGAAAACCGCATCCGCCAAGAAGTAGTCCTTGGTATCGGTGGTGTAAAAGCCTTAACAGCCATGGGCATTAACCCGACGGTCTATCACATCAACGAAGGTCACAGCGCTTTTCTGTTGTTCCAACGCATCATTGATATTATGAAGGCGCAAAACTTGTCGTTTGCTCAAGCGCGTGAAATCGTGTGGGCGTCGTCTGTATTTACCACGCATACGCCGGTAATTGCCGGGAACGAACATTTTGACCCGGTACTCGTGCGCAAATATATGCAGCACTATGCAGATGAAATGCACATCTCTTGGGATGAATTTTTGGCTCTAGGAAAAGAAACGCCGCAATCGGCCACGTATTGCATGACGGTCGTAGCACTGCGGTTGTCAGCCTTCTGCAACGGGGTAGCAAAATTGCATGGCGTAGTCAGCCGCGAAATGTGGAAAAACCTTTGGCCCGGTTTGCCGATTAACGAAGTGCCCATCACCAGCATCACCAACGGGATTCACAGTTCTTCTTGGATTTCGCACGAGCTGAATGAACTGTATCGCAAATATTTATTTAATAATGACCAATTGGGCGAAATTGATCCGTCCGATGCTAAAGCATGGGACAAAATGGCCGACATCCCCAACGAAGAATTATGGAAGGTACATAGTGCCCGTAAAGATAAATTGATTTTACTCGTGCAAAACCGCTTAAAACGCCAACTCACCCGCCAAGGGTTTGACGTAATGAGCGTTAAAAAGGGCAGCAATGTATTAAAATCCGACGTACTCACCATCGGGTTTGCCCGCCGGTTTGCCACGTATAAACGGGCTACCTTGCTATTTAAAGATTTAAACCGCTTAGATAAAATCGTTAACAACCCGCAACGTCCCGTGCAATTTGTATTTGCCGGTAAAGCGCACCCCGCCGATACCGCCGGGAAAGAATTTATTAAACTTATCGTTGGCCTTACTCAAAACGATCCGCGCTTTAAAGGCAAGATTGTTTTTGTGGAAGACTACAATATGAACACAGCCCGCTACATGGTGCAAGGGGTAGATGTATGGCTCAATAACCCGATTCGCCCCATGGAAGCCAGCGGCACAAGCGGCATGAAAGCAGCCTTAAACGGTGCGCTGGCCTTGTCGGTGCTGGACGGCTGGTGGGATGAAGTCGGTCCGTGCGAATACGGCTGGTCTATCGGAGGAGCGGAAACATACAAGTCCGACTCCGAACGCGACAGCGTGGAAGCGGAATCGTTGTACAGTCTAATTGAGCAGGAAATTGCACCTGCCTACTATGCCAAAGATAAAAACGGCATTTCCGCCACGTGGTTGAACTTAATGAAAGAATCGGTTAAACATATTGCCCCGGTCTTTAACACTAACCGCATGGTAAAAGAATATTACGAACGGTTTTATATCCCGGCTCACAATTACGGAAAAATTCTGCAAGAACCCGGCAAAGCCGAAGCGGTGGCTGCCTGGCGGCGCAAAATTGCCGAAAATTGGTACCGCGTCAATGTGGCCGACGTTACGCCCCAACCGGAAAATGCTATTTCTATGGGTGCTAAAGTAAACTTTAAAGCCCGCGTACATCTGGGCGCATTAGCCCCGGAAGATGTACAAGTAGAACTTTACTTAGGCCAACGTGGCAACCGCGGCGATATAATAAAGGAAGCCGCGATTGATATGAATTGCACCGGTAAAGACGGGGAGGCCTATACTTACGAAGTTTCTATGGAACCTCTTAATAGCGGACGGCAAGATTATGCCTTGCGTATTCTACCGGCTAACCAAGATGTACCACACATCTTAACACCGTTGTTTATCCGCTGGGAAGAGTAAGATGAAAAAATCCATTATACTAGTTGCTTTATTATTTTTCGTAGCAATTATTTTGTGTGTAATTGGCTTTTTTTCAGGATATAAATCCTCGATAAATGGGGAACAAGCCGAACAACTCGCTTCTCAATTAGCTGAAAGTACCGCAGTGTATATTATGGCGACCGGAAAACTTCCCGCAGAACCGTTTAATCCGTTTATGCAGGAAGGGATGTTTCCAGAGTTAAATCTTTCTTGTTCAAAGAAGGACAACTCTTGCTTAGATAAAAATTTTATATACACAGGAAAATGCAATAATGAAAAATGCATGCTTAATGTAGCCCACGTAAAAAATAACCCACATTCTCTTTCCTCGTTAGAAGATGTGGATTACCTGATTAGCATGGAAATGAAACCTGTTGTAAGTATTACTTCTTGGAAGAGACTATGCTCTTACAATACTAATGCAGGAAAGAAGGTATGTGACTATCTACACCAAAAAGGTTGGCCAGTACAATCTTTCTAGCCACGACAAAAACCACATTGCTATATCTATAATAAACCCGTATACATGCTTAACATTGTACTTGTTAATCCCGAAATTCCTTTTAACACCGGCAATATTGGCCGCTCGTGCGTAGCCACCGGCACACGGTTACATTTGGTGGGTAAATTAGGTTTTATTATTGCGTCTAAAGAAATCCGACGCTCCGGCCTGGATTATTGGCCTAATTTAGATTATAAACGCCACGAAACGTGGGAAAGTTTTTTGGAAACGGAAAAACCCACCGAAGAAAAAATGTTTTTCCTCTCCACCAAAGGTAAAAAAGCGTATTGGGACGCCTCCCTCCCGCCGGACGCCTATCTTATTTTCGGAGCCGAATCTTGCGGGTTACCCAAAGATTTTTACACCCGCTATGCACATCGTTTGTTTACTATTCCTATGACAGGCCCGGTGCGTTCGCTTAATTTATCTTCCTCGGCCGCCATCGTACTTTTTGAAGCGTTACGCCAACAAAAAACCCGCCCCTAACAAGGAGCGGGTTTTTAATGTACTTGTTTGTTAAAAAGTCATTTTGTAAGTTCCGCCTACTTCTTCCATACCGATATTGGCGCACAACGTTTCATAATCGTCTGCACCGCCCTGAGGTTTCGTGCAGGTAATTTCCCGCAACTCACCGTTTTGGCTAATAGCGGTTAGCTGATAATCGTTTCCGTCACGTACGGTGCGAATCGTCAATACCCCATCCGCGATAGATACCAGTTTAGGTTCCGAAAAAAACCGGGACGGCAAAAAATCAATCCGGGATTCTACTTTTCCGGCAGAAGGTGTATCGGTTAAAAATTTACCGTTTGCATCAGCAAAAGTAGTAGCAGTATTATAAGCATTTCCGTTCATCACATAGCGGGCATTGATATAATCGCTGGCTATTTTTAAATTAGTAATGGCTTCTAACGCACGACCGCGTTCCAAGGAAGCATTATATTTTGGCAATGCTACCGTTACCAATACGCCTACTACTACCATTACAATAATAAGTTCAATAAGCGTAAATCCTTTTTTCATAAATTCTCCTAGAGCTTTATTATATAAATTTGTCTACTCGTTGGGTAGATTTCTCTATTATTTTATAAAATATAACATATGTCGCAAGCCAAAAAATTATTTTGGATTTTATTTTTACTCAATTTGCTGAATTATTTTGACCGGCAAGTACTCTATTCCGTTTTCCCGCTATTACAAACTGATTTACATCTAACCGATTTACAATTAGGCACGTTAGCTTCTGCTTTTATGGCGGTTTACATGTGTTATGCGCCGCTGGTTGGTTTCTTTGCCGATAGAACTCCCCGGCATAAATGGATTGGATTAAGTGCCCTTATTTGGAGCGGAGCCACCTTGTTTTGTGCTGGTGCCAAAAATTTTTCTTCGCTTTTAGTAGCCCGCGGACTGATCGGTGCGGGCGAAGCCGGATTTACAACAATTGCACAACCCTTTTTAGCTGAACATTTCCCCGCTCAAAAGCGCGCTTCGCTCTTGGCCAAATTCGGCTTAGCATTACCGCTGGGAGCAGCCCTGGGTTACGCGATAGGCGGTTTTATTGGGGAACATGTCGGCTGGCGGGAAACTTTTTTAATAGCCGGAATACCGGGAATTATCATCGGGCTTTTGGCTTGGACCAGCTTACAGGATAAAGCCCGTTTAGTATCTTCCGCTCCGGCCCCGACACTACGCGATTATCTGCAACTTTTTAAAAATAAACCTTTCCTGTGTGTGTGTTTGACTCAAGCAATGGTCTCGTTTATTATGGGTGGGTTGTCAGCCTGGACACCGATGTATTTGCACCGCTATTTGCAATTGACCCCCGCTCAAGCAGGCACTTATTTTGGGATACTGGTAATTGTAGGCGGTGCGCTGGGAACCTACCTTGGCGGCAGACTGGCCGACCAACTATTACGCCGCACGGTAAACGCTTATTATTGGCTCATGGGTGGCTCGTTACTACTAATCATGCCCTTGCTATTGTTAGCCACAAGCACTTTTTATTTACCGGCTACACTGGGTTACTTCGGAGTGGGCATTGTATGTATATTTTTACCAACCGGAGCGATTGCCGCTTCCTTGGTGGCCACCACTGCCCCGGAAATACGCTCTATGGCGTTTGCGATTAACATCTTCCTAATTCATCTACTAGGAGATACTTTGTCCCCCACTTTTATCGGTTGGGCTGCAGATAAATGGACATTAAAATGCGCCGTGATGCTTTGTGCACTGGTAGCTTTGCCCGGCATCTTCTTTGCATGGAAAGCGGCGGGAAAGCAGTTCCTGCTCCCCCGCCGTTTTTAAGTCCTTTTAAAACTTATTTTACTGCGTCAAAACCGGCCTGCAAGGCTTTTTTGTTCAGCTCCAGCATTTCCGGTTTGGCACGTTTATATACCTTCTTCATGGCGTCGGCTACACTTGCAAGCGTAACGGCTCCCGTCAGTTTAATAAACGCACCGAGTGCTACCAAGTTCGCAATACGGTCCATCCCTAACTTTTGGGCGATTTCGTTGCACGGTACGCAAACGGTTTTAATATCCGTACGCGACGGACGCGAATTAATAAGCGAACTATTTAAAATAAGTAGTCCGCCTTTTTTAAGTAAAGGCTCAAATTTAGGAAGTGACGGCTCATTCATCACGATCACCGTTTCCGGAGCGGACACAATCGGCGTATAGACTTCCCCGTCCGTTACCACTACCGAACAATTGGCCGTTCCGCCGCGCATTTCCGGGCCGTAGGAAGGCAACCAGCTGGCGTTCTTTTTATCTTCCACACCGGCTTGGGCTAGCAAAATCCCGGCTGACACAACACCCTGTCCGCCAAAACCTGCAATACGAATACCTTGATACATATTAGTTGGCCCCCTCATCTTTAAATACGCCCAGCGGATATTGCGGCATCATTTTGGTGCGCACAAATTCCAGTGCTTGTTCCACATTGGCGTGCCAGTTCGTCGGGCATTGAGATAACACTTCCACCATAGAAAACCCGACATTGTTCACCTGGTTTTCAAATGCTTTTTTAATACATTGTTTGGCTTTGAGTACGTTTTGCGGTGTATCTAGTGCTACGCGTGCCAAATATTTGGAACCGGTAATTTGCGCGAGCATTTCGCACATATTAATCGGCCAACCCTGTAATTTTGGGTCGCGCCCTTTAGGAGCAGTAGTAGCCACCTGGCCGACAAGGGTAGTCGGAGCCATTTGGCCACCGGTCATACCGTAAATAGCGTTATTGATAAAAATAACGTAAATCGCCATCCCCTTGGTAGGAAAATACAATCGCTTGCGGTTTAGAGCGTTTGATACCCGTTGCAATCGCCGGGCCACGGCCGTGCGCACCTTGCACGCAATCGCACGCAAAGTACGAATCGGCAAATACCGCGCAACCCACCGGGGCCACCCCAATTACGCGGTCCGCGATGTTTAATTCATCAAAAGTCTCACCCAGCAAGCGGTGTACAATACCATGCCCGCAACCAGGGCAATAGTGCATGGGGACATCCGTCAAACTAGCCGGTTTTTTAGCTAAGATAGTGCTCATTATTTTACCCCCTTGCGGTCGCCCTGTACGCCGAGCGACAAATCGCGCTTGCATTCATAGGTAAATCCGGCAGCGTGTTCGTGTAAATCAAATAGGCCCTCTTTGCCGCCGTTTAAGCACGAACGGACACCTGTTAAAATAGCGGCGCCGTCCGGCTGACCGCCGGCCGGATAAGCTTGTAAATAGACGGGGGCTTTATCGCCAACGGCCAACTTAACATCTTGCACGAGTTGACCTAAACTTTGTTCTACCGTTAAAATGGCTTTTACGTTTTTGGCTAGTTCCGCTAAGCGTTTGGACGGAAAAGGCCACAACGTAATCGGGCGAAAAAGGCCCACTTTTAGGCCCTGTTCTTTGGCGTGGTTGACAGCTTCCAAACACGCGCGGGAAGAAAGCCCATAGGCCACTAACAGCGTTCTTCAAAACGCGCTTCGCTTTGTTCAATTAAACCGTAGCGTTTGGCACGTTCTACTACATCGGCAATCAAATTATCGCCTTTGTAAGAAAACACATTGTTTTTGGCACGGCCGTTTTTATGGATATCTACCGCCCAATCAAATTTACCCAATTTATTGGGGTCCACCGGATCAAAATTGAAAGCCATGCTTTCCATCATTTGCCCCAAAATCCCGTCGGCCAAAATCATACAAGGCATGCGGTATTTTTCGGCCAGTTCAAAACCAAGTTTGGGGAAATTGCCCAACTCTTCTACCGAGTTCGGAGCAAGCACAATGACGTGATAATCACCATTACCACCGCCGCGGGTAGCTTGGAAATAGTCTCCCTGCGCGCCGCTAATACTGCCCAGTCCCGGCCCGCCGCGCATCACGTTTACAATTAAGCACGGCAAATCGGCGCTGGCCAAATACGTAATACCTTCTTGCTTTAAGCTAATACCCGGAGAAGAAGAGGACGTCATGCTGCGCGTGCCGGTAGCGGCTGCGCCATAGACCATATTGATAGCGGCAATTTCGCTTTCCGCTTGTACAAATGAACCGCCGGCATCCGCCATATACGCGGCCATATATTCCGGCACTTCGTTTTGCGGGGTAATCGGATAGCCCGCAAAGAAACGCGCTCCGGCACGGATAGCACCTTCAGCCAGGGCTTCGTTTCCTTTTCGTAACGTTTTTTCTGTCATTCTAAAAACCTCAAATTAGTCTTTCAGCACCGTAATAGCAATATCAGGGCACATGGTGTAACAC
>CADBFX010000037.1 GCA_902794125.1 uncultured Elusimicrobium sp.
GCCAAAAATAATCAAGGCAAAACCGCCCTTGCTTTAGCAAACGAACAGTTGCAAAAACAACAAAAGGGTAGTGAGGATTTTCAAACTTACAGCGAGATTTTTAATATGCTTCGTGACGCGGAAAAACCCGTTATCCCCGCCGCGGTAGAGGCCATTGCCAAAAGCGATATGGACGCTTTCCAAAGAGTGGCCCCTCGTATTAAAACGCTGTCCGCAGAAAAACAGGCGCGGCTTTTATATATGGCCTCACAAGTATGTGTACCGGGCACTACTCAAATTTGCCACCTGGCAAGCAATGGGAAAACAACCGAATTCCCTTGCGTTAAAAAACTTGTTTGTAATAAAGAAAATAATGCGCAAATTATCCGCACATTGGTTAAAAACGGGGCTCCGTCAGACGCTATAACTATAAAGTATGATAATTACTCTGGCGATAACACAAAACTAGATATTTTTAGCGTTTCTTATAGTTTACAAAAATCTAATCCGACACTTTTAAACGAAATTATGCCGAAACTGGATAAATGTATGCTCGCTCTTACCCAAATGAGCCACCCAAATCCCGATGAGGCAGACGACGGTTTATATGCAACCTATTGGGCCGAAAATAAATGTTCCGTGCAAAAGATGAATTTGCTCGGCTTTCAGTCCGTTAACAGTAAGAACAACAAACCGACAATAACTCCCATTCCTAAAGATGATTTAAAAGATTTTGAAAATCTGGGTATGACTAAAGAAGAACTTACCAAAAAACTTGGCGAGCCGAACTTTTATCAGCAAAAAGATAATACAACGGAAGTTTTAAGCTACCGCAAGATGGACAAAATGCCGATTCAAAAGGAAAAAATTAATATTATAGATGATATTTATTTTATAAAACACGGCGTGGTTGTGAAATATGATGCTAAAATACTTGCTTTGGATGTGCGCCCTTATGTGGACAGGGATAAAATTACCCCATATGAAACTAAGAGAGGATATTAATATGAAAAATACTTTTTATGCTTTTAGTTTACTTTTCTTATGTGCCGGTTTGGCCGCGGCGGCAGATACGGCCGTCAATCAGGCCCATCGCGCCAATGCAGACGGTGCGCTTACCAATGCGTTAGGGAATGACCCCGAGTCTTTGCGCCACGGCGCCGGGCTTAATTTTGATACATCAAACCCCGTAAAAGTTACCAAACAAGGCAACGGCCCTACTAAAGGATATACTTATACAAAACCGGACGGCAGCAAATATAAGGTGGACTTACATAACGATATCCCGCAACCAAGCGAGGCCGTTGACGCGAACGATGAAACCACAAAACCCACTAATAATTCCGCTGCTTCCGCAAAAACAAATGACAAAAAACAACAAACGGACGATGAAGTCCCATACTATCAGCAACTCAAAGAGTGGGCCGCAAAGCACAAAGACCCAAACGATACCGACGGAGAATATGCCCAAAAAAGAACAACTCCGTTACGGGATCAACTGAAAGAAGACGAGGAAACTGTAAAACCTCAACCCAAAGCTAAAAAAGTTTATAAATATATAAAACCGGGCGAAGAAAATCTGCCTATGGCAGAAAAGGACCGTCTGGAAAAATCACGCAGACAAGCAGCAAAAAGAAAAGCCCAAAGCCAAAAAGCACAGGCCACCCAAGAGGAATGGGTAGATCCCATAAGCAAAGCAAAAACCCAAGCGGAAGTGCGTGAAATTCTGCGGCAACAATACATGAACGACCAGCTTAAGCAAGTGCTTAAAGAATACAATCTCAGCGAAGACGAATTTTTAGATAGATTAATTGCAGGGTATGAGGAATATCAGAGACCGGATTATACCGCCCCGGCCGCTAAACAACCTGCGCAAAATAATACGGCTGACGAGCCAACAACCCTTCCGATGACACAAGGCCTGAGGAATATACTTATCGTAAAAGGTATCAAGCCCGAAAATCTCCGTCCGGTAAGCAACCAGCCCGTAAACACCCAAGTTAAAACCGTCAAAAAATTTAGATTGGCGGCAGATATCATAAAAGCCGACAAAACACTTAGCGAAAAGGAAAAACAAGAATTTTTGGAATGGGATGCCAAAATAAGACGCCAGGCCGAAGAATTAAAAGAACAAGAAAGACAAGCGGAAGAACAACGAAAACTTAAAGAACAGGAAGAAAACGCAAAACGCCTAGCCGCAGCAACCGTAAATGAAGAAGACCTTAAATACGGTAAATTTGAGCAAGTCTGCGACCCGAAGATTAAAAATGCTTCCGATGAGGCCTGCGCTATGTGTTGTGTGCACCCGAAAACAAGAATTGATGGCTTTGATCCCAACATTCACGTTATGACAGGTGGTTTTTTGTACATGGGAACCCCTGACTGTCATTGTGAATGGCAAGGTAAAGCGCTAACCGGCTACGATACACGCAATACTTCAGATCAAGCATGTACCGCGTATTGTTTGGCTCATCCTAACGATGTAAAAGGGTTTAATCCGGCTAAACACCAAATGCACTACGGCGAACTTAAAAAAGGACAATGCAAATGCCACTACATAGATAAAAACGTGGACATTTGCTCGCGCAATGCAGTGGTAATAGCCGATGCGGCTTGTGCGCGGTGCTGTGTGGAACGCCCCAATAATAACCGCTACGCTCCCGGTTTTGACCCGGCCAAACACAATATGTTGCGAGGGTATGTCGATTTGCCTGGCGACAAAAAATACCGTCATTGTAACTGCTGGTTTGACGATAAACCGGGAATGGAAGCAGACGAACACGCCGCCGTTACCGGGGCCAGTATAGACGTCCCTGCTCCTGCCTATGGCGATGATGCTTATACCACTGCCGTTTGCGATCCAAACATTGTACACCAAACGCACGGCAACTGCACAAAATGTTGCTTAGCCAAACAGCCGCAGGCTCCCAAAGCCGGATATAAGTTAGATTTCGGATACCTTAACAACGGGCAATGTAAATGTCATTTCAGCAATCCCAATGCGGATGTATGCGATAACGAACGCAGGTTAGCGTCCGATATGGGGTGTTTAGCATGTTGTGAGGCACAACCGCCTGCTAATTTTAACCCGGATACCGACGAAATGAGTTACGGCCGCGTGGTAGGCAATAATTGCGAGTGCCATTGGAAAACACGCCCGCAAGAAACCACTTATGACGAACCGGGTTGTTCCTTTGAAGAAAAGAACCGCAGCCAATCCGACTGTAACCGCTGTTGCACGGATCCGTCAAGAGGGCTTGTTGGCGGGGAACTTGAATCAGATGGCATTTGCGTTTGCTTACATCGCTAATAGAAAATAGGAGGTCTTATATGAAAAAAGTTGTAATGTTTTTATTAGGATTTTTACTTGTAACAGGTTGTGCCTCAACGCAAAAAGCTAATGTGGAAGACGCAAAAGCAGAGGTTAAACAAGTTGCCAAGCAAGAACCTAGCACTGCATCTAAAGAAGTCAATAAAGACTGCAAAATCAACGGACATGATTGTTGGGCAGTTGTGCAAAAATTGGGTAACACCAAAGAAATCCGCACCGAAAACCCCGATAAAGATAACATCTGGGTACCGGACCTTGTTACCTATGAAAATAAGGAACTTCAAGATTGGGGCATTACTGTGACGCAATACGTTATGTTCCGTGACGGTGGAAGTACAAATCATATTCTTAACGAAAATGTTTCTATTTATGTTAACCGTTCAATAGGCATGCAGGGAACCCCGGCCTATGGGCACACTACCATTAAGTTTAAAGAAACCGGAAAGCAATTTATATATGATTTCACCGGTGAATTAATAGGGAATAACTCTCCTTTTCCAAATTAAACTAGCTTTTGTTTGTTTTAAGATAAACCGCTCTTGTTTACCTGCGAGAGCGGTTTTTTCTGCCTAAACACACCTCGAAAAACATATCCGGAAGCGAATTATCGAGCTTTAGTGTCCAAACTCTGTCCATTCTCCGTATAGCTTATTTGCTTATTTTGCTTATTTACTGTGACCAAAAAGCGCACAAGGCATAATAAAAGCCATGAACAGCGATCTTAGCAATAGGGGCGGTTTATTTTTCTATATATTTCAGAAATTGATCGGTGACTAATCTAGGCCCGCGAATAGCGGTTATGCCCAAAGTTTGTAGTTTAGAAAAGGGACACACGCTAGGTGCATAAGTTTTTAGATATTTAATTCTCATCACGCGTGTTATGGACACATTTTTGTCTTTATACTTATATGGGATATTTATTTCCAATACTTTGCATTTATAACGTACGGCCGACACAGGAGCGGCTACATATAAATATACGATATCCCCTACGTGCACAGTAGAGCTTTGCTTCCATAGAATAGTGTCATCCTTAGCAAAAGCATCGTCTATGTTAAAGTATTTTGGATTGGCCGGAACAATCCAATGGGCAGGTTTCCCTGATATTCTAAAGCCGTCTTTGACTGCAAAATTACGGCTTGTCTCTAATAACTGCAGAATTGTCTTATCTGGTAACGAATCATCTAGTAAAATACTAATCCAATTGGCTCGGTTCATATGATAGCACGGATATACTCCCACTGTTTTAAGAAGCGTACTGATCAACGTGCTATCTACTTTCAAATTTAAAATTTCAACCATAGTTTCATCTTTTGGTTCTTTTTTATCTTTCAGTAACCGATATTTTGGAATATTCATGATTAGCCCATACCACTTTCGGTTTTTGGGATAACGAAATACTCCGTAATAGGGTAGTTCACGAAAAGGATAATCCGGATATTCTTGGTATTTATTTGCTATTGCTTGTGCAATACGGTTAGATTGTGCGAATAGAAAGGGGTTTTTGGTAAAACAGGATTGGCGGATATTAGTTAAAATTTTCTTGTATTCTTGGCGTATTGTTCCTACGAAAGAACCCACCGCATCTTCCACATGGACTGCCGTATATTCCGAACCGGTACGAGTGTCTATAACATGCCCGGTAACACTACTATCTGCGTGAACGGTAATTTCCGCCCGAAAAGCTCTCTTATGGAAATCCTCTTGGTAGAAATAACCCTGCCCTTTCCTACTAAAACCAAAAGTAAGTAATTTGTCGGTGTGTACTGTATGGCAGGCAAAAAACGCTTGTTCTAGTTCCATAATTACCTTTTGGCCGATTTTCTAACTTCTTCGTGGAAGAAATAATTTACCACTACAGGCGGTTTTCCAAAGGGGGCGCGTTTGGTGTCATCATCCCGCAAGTAGGGCATATTCTCTTTAGCGGTAAATGCTTTCATTTCCCTGTCTAGCTCTTGCCAATAACTCCGGTCATTTTGGGTATAAATGGTGTGGTATAACGAATCTAGTTGCGGATACTTTTGGTGGATATACGCAAGCACCTTTCCTTTATAATCTCCGCGCAAATTAAGGTTTTCCTAGGATAATCTCTTGGGGGTTACTAATGCCTGGAAATATCGGCGAGATGAAGCAAGTAGTTTGCACCCCCGCTTCATAACAAGTTTTCATGGCTTTTAAACGGCGTTCTATGCTTACGGCTCTATCCATATCCTTGCGGAAATTTTCATCCAGAGTATTAATGGAAAAAGAAATACGTGCATCTGGAAATGTTTTAATTAAATCTAAATCTCGCAGTACAAGGTCCGATTTCGTAGCAATACTAATCTTAACGCAATAAGGCGCGTGTTCGTTTATACTTTGCCTCTAGCGGTTGATACGCATCAGTGACTGAACCGATAAATGCTTCTTTTCCGGCGTATTTATGAGGATTTTTGATAATAGGCCAATTCTTAATATCTACAAATTCGCCCCATGGCTCTAAATGGTTAGTAAACCGTTTCATAAACGACGCATAGCAATACATACAAGCATGCGTACAACCCACATACGGATTAACGGAATAGTCCGATACGGGCAGATTGGATTTTGTCATTACACTTTTGGTGTCAATGTCTTTAATGATAAGAGCCATATGTTTATTGTAACAAATGTGTAAGAAATAACATAAAACGGGTTTACTTTACAAAGATATAGTGTCCACAAGTATGTTGTAGGTTAGAATAATAAAAAATGGGCATTTTCTCGTATAATTGCTACAATGGTTCAAGAGGTATAATATGACAGCATCTATTATTATTTTTGCCATTATTTTTGTAACTACTTTTTTAATACATAAACCCTTTAATGTCCACGCGGTTGAAAAGCGTTGGGTACAGGAAATCCACCATTATTTAGAAATTGCTTGCGTGGTACAAGGGTTAATTATCCTAAACCTATTATTTTGGTAAGAGAATTGTTACGATTGGCCCCTTACTTAGTTAAGGGGCTTTTTAGTGTCCAAGCGGTGCGGTATAAGGGATCATTTCATGTGTTTGTGACTCGCGCACAAAAGTTCCACCAGCGTTTGGGTGCTTTTGCGTTTATCGTTTGCGTGGGTGCAGAGTACGCAGTTAAAATGTTCCTCGCACGCAAAAGGCGTCCATGCAAACTCCCCGGTAAAATCGTTAAAGAAACTGGGGGATAAGCACACCGCTTTCCCGGCCGCTACTTGCACGAGAGTCGTATCGTGATTAGCACTATTAAAATAATGCACTTCCCCGCTTTGCATAAGGCGTTTTTGCACACGCGGTGTTGGTAATTCACGGCGAAAAAGCTCACAGCCGCTACTTTGGGGAAGATGCGTTTAAAAAACTAAAAGGGAAGAATAAAGAACTGCTCATCATCCCGGGGGCCAGCCATGTGGATTTGTACGATAATATGCAAAAAATTCCCTTTGATAAATTGGAAAGTTTCTTTAAAACGAACTTAAAATAATAGCTCACAGTGTATAAACTGCCTCATTGTATTGAGGCAGTTTATTTTATGCGGGATGCATACGCAATCCTTTTGTGAAATTTAAAATTTGCGCGGAAGAGCAACAGTGCGGCAAGAATCAAAAATATCTAGTTTTTTGTCATACCATTTGCTGTCTACTTCCATAAGTGCCAGTAAAGAGTGTGATAAATTATCGTGGGAAAAAGTTTCTTCCGTCGCTTTTTTCTTCAAACAATCGTAGTCAATATGACCAGAGCTTTTCATCACGTCGTTCATCCACACAATCATAGGGACACTGGTTTGTTCTTTGGGAGCTATCAAATAAGGCAGACCATGCAAATAAATGCCGTTTTCTCCTAAAGATTCTCCATGATCGGATACATACAGTAGCCCGCTTTCATAAGCCGGAAATTTTTTCAATATATCAATCACAGACGAAACAATATAGTCCGTGTACAAGAGCGTATTGTCATACGTATTGATAATTTGCTCGTGGGTACAGGTCTGTATTTCTTCCGTATCACAGGTAGGCGTAAATTGCTTGAATTGGTCCGGGTATCTGCGATAATACGTTGGTCCATGACTACCAATTGTGTGCAACACAATAAAAGCGTGCCCTTTTAGATTGGTTAAAAACTGCTCTAGCCCTTCCAATAAAATTTCGTCATGGCAATACTTGCCGTCGCAAAACTGCTTGTTTGTTACGTCCATTTCTATATGGGGTACGCGCTCGCATACACCTTTGCACCCATTATCATTTTCCTTCCACAAAATTTCATACCCGGTTTGTTGCAAAAGATCTAATATATTTTCGGTGTATTTGGCTTCCGTGGGGTTAAAATCTTTGCGTGATAAGAAAGAAAAGATAGCCGGTACGGAAAACGCTGTATAGGTTCCGGCCGAGTGAACATGCCGAAAATTCACAATATCTTGTTTTTTAAGTTTAGGGTTGGTTTCATGTTCATAACCGTCTAATGAAAAATTCATTGAACGGGCTGTTTCGCCTACAATCACTACAAAAACGGTTTGCTTTTTATCCGGATAAGGGAGAAGCTCGGCATCTTCGTCTAATTTTGTAAATGGTCTGCGTTTTTCATATTCTTTCCAGAAATAGCGCAGGGTGGACCGGGTATAATTAAAGGGATTAACCAGATGGCGTACTTGGCGATTATTGCGCCCAAAGGAAGCATATTCTTTATACAAGAAAGGTAGCAGTACCAAAATGCATACTAGCAAAATTCCACACCGTTTGATTCTACCCCATACCTCGTTTTTAAACGAGTTAAAAGTAATCTTAATCCGTGCCAACCAAATGGCAGGGAGAATGCCCAATAATATAAGCCACAATACAGAACGTACGGTAATTAAATCTTTTATTTCTCCAGGGTTGGTTTCAAATGTATTACGTATCATGTCCGAATCAATAAATACGCCAAACTGATACATAAAATAATTGGTGGCGGCGGAAATAATAAGCAGTATTACAAGCAGCGGTTTGCCCACATACGGAAGAAGCAATAGACTAAAAAATAAATACAGTACTGTAAACAGCAGTAGCGGTATAGACAAGACAAATAAACCATTGGTAAAATTGGCAAAATCAGCATGCACCCACACAAAATGCCAGAAACTAAAGTTTAGAAACACCAAAAAATAGATGGAAACAATAGTTATTAAGTGAGTGGCTAAAAGTTCGGATCTGTTGCAGAAATAAGAAAGTAAATTTTTCATATCAGTGTTGTCGTCGTCATATATTGATATATTTTATCATTTTATAAGGCGCTTATCGACGTTTCCCTGTTTTCCTTCCATTATTTGTTAAAATAAACGGCAGCGGGCATGCATAAATACAATAGAGATATGAAATAATTTGAGTAAGTCAAAGATTGTGAGGATATGGGGACTTGACTTGGAGTTTACTCCAACTGCTACAATATAGTATCTTTTACCAAGGAGCGTATTATGTTAGGAAACTTTACCTTTGCCAACCCTACTAAACTTT
>CADBFX010000038.1 GCA_902794125.1 uncultured Elusimicrobium sp.
GCTTCGTTTCCTTTTCGTAACGTTTTTTCTGTCATTCTAAAAACCTCAAATTAGTCTTTCAGCACCGTAATAGCAATATCAGGGCACATGGTGTAACACATTTTACAACCAATACAATTTTCGGGGTGCTTCATTTCAGCGGGGAAGTAACCTTTCTTGCTGATAGTTTCTGCCTTGCCCAAACATTTTTTAGGGCAAACACTTACGCATAAATAACACGCTTTGCAGCGATTTGCGTCAACTTCAATTCTTGGCATAAGTCTCCTAAGGGCCCGGGGGTAAAAAACCGGTTTATCCCTATAATAAAGTATATTTCTTTTATAAGGGAAAGTGCAATAACCCAAAAGGGTTTTTTTGTACAATACCTATTATGGATAAAAAACAACTTTACGAATCATTACTTCCGCAAGTGTCTGCCTTATTGCAAGGGGAAACCAACCCAGTGACCAATATGGCTAACTTTTCAGCAGTGCTATTCCACGGACTGCCGGATTTAAATTGGGTAGGATTTTATACCGTGCAGGGCGAAGAATTACTGCTGGGGCCGTTCCAGGGCCGTCCGGCCTGTATGCGGCTTAAAAAAGGAAAGGGTGTTTGCTGGGCCGCCGCAGCAAGCGGGCAAACCGTTGTAGTAAAAAACGTGCATGACTTTGCCGGACATATTGCGTGTGACGGCGCCACCAATAGCGAAATTGTAGTGCCGGTGCGGGTAAATGGGGAAATATGGGGCGTATTAGACATTGACTCGCCGGAAGTAGGCCGGTTTGATGAAACAGACAAACTGTTTTTGGAAAAAGCCGTAGAAACGTTTGTAAAAAACACACAGTTTTAACGCCGCTTATTTGCACGACAACCTAAAATTTGATATCATATATGAGTAATGCCGAGGTAGCTCAGTGGTAGAGCACTGGTCTGAAAAACCAGGTGTCGACAGTTCGATCCTGTCCCTCGGCATTTCTTTTGTCCTAATTTCACTGCGTTATTATCTTTTATTAACTTTCCTAACTAAAAATAATCCGGTTCACTATCTACTGTATTTTTTGTGTAACAATTAAAAAACGGCTGTTATACTGGGTAACAAAATAAAAAACCCAATATAACAACCGTTATTTTATAAACCTAAAAATAGATTTATTTTACTTACTATACTTACATGAATTTACTACAAACGTCTATTTCACTTTACTTGAATTAACGCAAAATGTAAGTATTCTGTTTCCGGCATACCGATTAGAATCGGGTGATCCTTGGCTTGTCCGCGCAGTTCCACCAAGGTGGCTTGCACCCCGGCTTTGCTAACACCTTGCCGGATGATATCTACAAAAAGCTCGCGCGATACGTGATGAGAACACGTGGAAAAAGCCAAATAGCCGCCGGGTTTTAAACCCTCCAACGCCATTTTGACAAGTTTCACATAAAGCCCCACCGCCTGCGGGAGTGCCTTGCGGCTTTTCACAAAAGCCGGCGGGTCCAACAATACCATATCGGGTTGGTCGGGCAGCTCGCCTTTTTTCATAGCCGATAAAAGCCGTTCGGCGTCGTCCCGGTGGAAAACCACCGTGTCTTGCACACCGTTGAGTTCGGCATTTTTCTTGGCATATTCTACGGCCGCGGCAGAAGAATCGCATCCCCATACTTGGCTGGCTCCCGCCAAAGCAGCGGTAATGCCAAACGAGCCAATATAAGAATACAAATCCAGTACTAATTTATCTTTGAAATACGGTTTTAAAAAAGCACGGTTTTCGCGTTGATCAAAATAAAAACCTGTTTTCTGGCCGCCGCGCAAAGGTACTTTATACTTAACACCGTTTTCCTCTATTTCTACTTCTTCGGGCACTTCGCCGACGATTTCCGGCGTATTGGTTAAGCCTTCCAATGAACGAAAGGCACTATCGTTTTTATAATAAATTCCCGTAGGTTTGAAAATTTTTTGCACCGCTTTGGTAATTTGCGGTTTTAATTTTTCCATACCCGCCGTTAAAACATCAATTACCAAAACGTCGCCGTAGCGGTCAATTACCAAACCGGGCATATTGTCGGATTCGCCGTAACACATCCGCCCATATTTACGTACACCGATTTCTTTGCGCCGCGCAAAAGCATTGTCTAAATTTTCAAATACAAAATTATCCGGCAATTCTTCTTCGCCTTTGGAAATCAAACGTACCGCAATTAAACTGTGCGGATTAAAATATCCAATGCCCGCCTGTTTGCCTTCATGGGTCATTACGCGCACGAGCGTGCCGGGTTCTATGGACGTATCTAACCCGTCAATCTCGTTGGAAAACACCCACCAATGCCCGGCATTTAAACGGCGCTCTTCTTTGATTTTAAGTTTAATTTCCTGCATATTACAAAGCCTGGTTTAACTCTTCATTTTCCGTAAACGGAATCTTGGCCGCGCAAAGCGGACATTCTTTAGCGGTAAAAGTTTGCATGGGGTACGAAAGCAAGGAACGCAACGGAACCGTCAGCGGCAGATAGCCCATAGAGCGGTCCACAATCACACCCACTCCGGTTACGTTACCACCCAATTTGCTGACTAAATCTATGGCTTTATTGATTTTGCGGCCGGATACAGCAACATCATCCACAATGAGCACCTGTTCGCCTTCTTTAATCATAAAATTGTGTTTTAAAATCATTTCGCCATTTTCATCTTTGGAAGCGAAAATAGCCCGCGCCCCGCGCACACGCGCCACTTCTTGCGCAAGCACCGAGTCCGACGGCGTAAGTGCCATTACCACCTCTACCGGTTTGGTAAATTTTTCGGACAGGGCTACCGCTATACGCTGCGCTAAGTTGGGGTGTTGCATCAGTAGCGACGTTTGGATATACGTCTGGCTGTGGAAGCCCGAAGGCATTACAAAGTGCCCTTCTAAAATGGCTCCGTGTTCCTGGAGCAAGCACAATATGTCCATATTATTTTTTGGCATTGAATTCTCCTTTTACAAATTCCTGTCCTGTTTCAAAAGTGGTTGTGAGCCCCTTTTCTTGGGCGGCTCTAATCGTAGCGCCGGTTTTTTTGGCGCGCAACATTTCTAACTTCGGTTTAAGCATAGAGGATGATACTCTAAACGCTAAAGCCGGGTCGCCGGATTCGTCCGTTAAGTTTTCTGCCAACGCACCCGAACGCGAAGTGTTAGAAAACATCGTCCATATAATGATATCAAAATTTTCGCTTACCCAGTCAGTCCATCCGCTCACTGCCGCCGAAAGGACCGGGCCCACCGTGTAAGCATTGTTAATTTGCATATTACCATTTTCAAAGTTTACAGAGGCAGCCATATCGGTAAACGCTACATCTTTTAACACCTTGCCTACTTTGAAACTTCCCGCCCGTTCCATGCGGTGCATGATAATAAACGGTTGGAAGGTGATGTTAAGCGCTTGTTGCTCTTCGGCCAGTTTTTCCATCTGGTGAATAACGCCTCCCTGTAAACGCGCTTCCATATTGCCGGAAAGACGTTTCATGCCGGGGCGTAAACCGGTAAGCTCAAATTCTCCGTTAAATTGGCTACCGGACAAAACCTGGCTGGTAAATTCATCCGCCACAATGCTACCCGCAAAGTTGCTCATAAAATTGGGAAGCCGGTCGCGGAAATTGCGTAGCCACGCCAAATTCCCCTCCACCGGGGCTTTGAAATGAACTCTGCCCGGAATAAGCGGCACAATCACTGTCACAAAATCTTGCACCGTGCCGATAAAGGCCATGGGATCCAACTTTTTAAAGTGCATGGCAGTACGAATTTTTCGGCGCGCACTTTTTAAATTACTCACCGACAAACTCATCTTGAACGGATCACCGTTTAGTTCCGTGGAGCCGATGTAAGCATACAAATTGCCTTTGCGCCAACTGGCGTTAATGTTTAATTTATCAAACACCGTATTGGCAACGGTTAATTTGCTATTGGTAAAACTAGCATAGAGGTCGGAAAAATTTTTCTTAGCGCGAAATTCGCCGGTGGCATTTTCCACTTTAAAACCGTAAATATTACCGCTACTTTCTTTTACCTCCGCCACAAAAGAGGGTACCGTATAAACCCCTTCCTCGCGGGCTACTTGCACTTCCATCTGGCCCTGCCCGGTCAAAGCGTAGCGGCTTAGCGGCGTGTAGTATTTGCTTTTCCCGGCCAATTTAAAAGAATTGGTAGAAGCTGTAAAAGTAGCCGCATACGGCGTTTTTGTAAAATCAAATTCGCCTTTTCCTTCCACTTTCACATCGGCCGCAGTGGCTGTGGCTTGCGTCACTTTAAGCAAGTGATAGTTTCTACTCAAATTCCCCTTGGCTGTAACTACCGATTTAGGAACTGAAAAAGGTGTCTTTTCCAAATGGAAAACAGATAAATGCTTCCCCTCAAAAGCCGGAATTTCTGCTTTGATATTAAAATACGGCGTGCGTAAGTTATCCAAATCCAGCGTTACGTTTACCGGCTTTTGGAATAGATACACTTGGCTGCGCAAACTGCGAAGTGCAAATTTACTCCAATCAAAATCTGCCAAATTGATGTGCCCGGTGCCTTTAATTTCCATATCGGAAATACCATCTTTCCATTGGTTGCGCAGCACCATATCCATCGTAAAGCGGGACAGTTCATTAAACCGCAACCGCTCAAAATGCAAATTAAGCCCATATATAGCGTGCGTAACGCCGGAAGATAAATCTTTGTACTGCACGACCCCGTCATGTACCGCCCAGTCTTCTACGGCCACCGTAAATTTCTTACCGCCGCTGGAACTTGTATAGACTGAATCGCCCTTTACTTTAACGTGCGGGATATTATAGTAACCGTTTTTGTCGCGCACCACACTAAAGCGCGGATAGTGGAAAGACACTTCGTCAATAATCAGTTGTTGGTGAAAAAGCGGCAATAGTTGAAAATGCAATGTTACCGTCTCTGCCGATACTAAAGCCTGCCCCAGGTCGCCCTCTGTATCCAGCACGGAAAACCCTTTAAGTTCCACTGTATTGATAAATTTTAAATCCAATGATTCAATAGCCACAGGGCGATCCAAACGTTTTTGGAGCTCCGTTGTAATCAGTTCACTAATATGCTGGGCATTAAACGCACGTAAGAAAATCACCCATGTAATGCCTCCTATCAACAGAAGCACCATGGATAGCAAAAGCGCCAAACGAAATCCCCATGTCAGGGCTTTTTTCGTCAGCCGCCAGATGCGTTTTTTCCAATTTCGTTTTCTTTTACGTTTAGGACCCATATTCTATGCCGCGTTTAAAATCTTCTCTACTATATAGTTTACTAAAATTCGCCATACGTTTAGGCTGCCTACCGCAATCCGTTCGCCCGCGGCTAAAAGCGAAATCGTCTGCGGAAACAGCCCTTTTAATACCACTGCCAACACCACTAAATTGACTAGCCCAATAATGATGTATGAAAAAATCTTGCCACCGGCCAATTTTAAATCCGGTTGGTCGGCTTCTGTCAACGTTTTAATTGTTTGAATCCAATGAAATGCCGTAAAAAAACCTACCATAAAAATGAAAATCGGCCGATAGGGGGCCACATCCATAAATAAATCTAATACCAAATAACATAAAAACGTCAAAATTACATACCCCGGCACCACATACGGGGCTAACACAATCCACGCATTGGACTTGTCCATTTTTACGTAACCGCTTTCTTCGCGCACAGACATATCGTGCACACGGCTGCCGCACAGTAACGCCGCGATGGCGTGGGTAACTTCGTGCCCTAATACATACCAACGGGAAAAATTATAACATCCAAAATGTATAAGCGCATACGCACATCCCCCACCCACAAACAACAGCATAAGCCGCCATTGGCTCATCACCTGGATAAACAAACGGCTCGTTTCCACCAACGCGAAAAACACGGTAGGAAGCAAACAAAGTGCTAATAAAAATTTAAGAAATTTCATTAAAATTTTTCCGTCCACTCTTTCGTTTGATATTGTTGCTGTGCCAAATGCCGCGCTTGCGCAAGGAGTTCTTTCTGACAAGCAGCCGGATGCAAATCTACCGCCAAAAAAGCACGCACCGCATTTAATAAGGCTCTTTTATAGTGCGGATTTGTACGTGCTCCCGGCAGTTGTAAAGATCCCTGATAAAGCACCGTATTTCCAAAACGCCGAATTGCACCGCCCAGCATTTTCTGCCCGCTAGCAGATAGCAAATCGTTTTCCACCGGGCGCACAAAACA
>CADBFX010000039.1 GCA_902794125.1 uncultured Elusimicrobium sp.
AATAAAAAAGCTTCCAAATTTTCTTCTACTTTGTGAACGGTAAGCGGTAAGAATAGCACCAGTACGATTAATAGCGACAATAACACAGTTTGCAGCACAGATAAATCCATTTTTCCCCCGGGGCGATAAAAGCCCGTTTTACATAAAAAATACGTCCCGTACGAGATTCGAACTCGTGATCTCCGCCTTGAGAGGGCGGCGTCCTGGACCACTAGACGAACGGGACATTATTCCTATTTTACCAAATTTAGCGCACGTGCGCGGGGTAAAAACGAATTATTGCAAGCTTTCCCGCCAATCTTTTCCGTTGATTAGGAGTTGCTTGGCAATGGCGGATTGGCCGCGTTGGTAGGAATAAGCCACCTCAAATTTCATCGTATCATTGTTGCGCTTTCGGAACAAATCATCCAATTCCCGGGCATGTTTTTCCGGAATATAAAAGCGGCATTGGCGGCCCCAACGGGCTTCTTTGCAAAAATGTTCTTTGGGACAATTACCACCGGGAAATTGGGAACAATCAGTGCGGTTCCAATCAATTTGATATTGGATATAATGGCCGGATAACAAATCCCGCGGGTCGTAACCCATCACGGATACAATCACTTCTGTTCCGTGGGAGCGTTGCCACGTCAATTCAAGAGTCCATAATAGCAAACAAATAAACGGAAGGGCGAAACTGATAGCTAAAATTTTCGTTTTCATTTAAAAACCTCCATGGTTTTGATATAGCGGGACGTGCGTTTGAAAAGATAAATCATTCCCAAGATTGCCAGTCCGCCCAAGATAAACCCAATGCCGGAGAGGAACAAACTTCCTAAATTGCTGGCAAAGAGGATAAAAATATAAATTTCCGCCAAAATGGCGTTTCTGCGGAAAGAAGTCATATTTTGTGTTCTGACGGCCAAGAAGAGCCGAGCCGCAAAAAAAGCAAATACAATTAAGTTGGCCAGTAACATGAACTTCGGGCGTTCCCACCCCCAACAAGAGCCCCAACGTAATCCGATGCCCCATACGCAAATGTAGGTAAGCCACATCATTAGTTTTTCAAAAGCTTTCGGCAGCAGCGTATATTTGTTGGCGGTTTCGTCTAACTTTTTGCCGGCATAACTTAGTAGGCAAAGCCCGACAATCGCAGCAATAGATCCGCTATCTAGCGTGTGGAAAAAGTAATCCAGCACTTTTTCCAAGTAGCCGCCGTTAAAAAGGCTGAAGAACAAACACAACCAACCTACGTTGAAAAATATTGACCGGCTGACCAGCACAAACGGAAGACCTAACACCGCCCACGTAAGTGCAAACGAACTCCAGCCGCCTTCTAAATTAAATACTTGGCCGATAAGCCCAATGGTGGCCCCAATCATTAAAAAAGAAAGGATGGCAAACAGTTCGGTAAGTCCTTTGCGTTCATGGGTAATGCACCAAAAAGTAGTGTAGAATAAACCACCCAGCACCACAAACGCACCGGCTATTTTTACAACAGCACCCAGCGCGTCCCAATTAGACGCTACGAGTAAACAAACCCCTAAGCCGATTAGTAACCCGGCGATAATAAAGGCCGTACGCCAAAAGGTATTGCCGGAGCGTTGGCGTTCAAACGCTAAAATTTGGTCGTATTGTTTTTGGGTAATAAATTTTTGTTCTTTCCAACGGTTTAATTTTTTGGATAAAGACATATTCCCTCCGTATGATGTTTTATTATACAAAAAGTTCCTTTTAATGCGAGGGAGGTTCTAAAATGCTAAAATATCTACATAGATTTTCTTCCCAGGAGTTTTTTTCATGGAAATTGGTATCGTAGGCCTGCCCAATGTGGGCAAATCCACCCTTTTTAATGCACTTACCTGTGCCGGTGCGGAAGCGAGCAACTATCCGTTCTGCACGATTGAGCCCAACGTCGGTATTGTGCCGATTCCGGACAAACGGCTTGATAAGTTGTTTGAAATGTTTAAACCGCCCAAGAAAACAGCCGCATTTATTAAGTTTGTGGATATTGCCGGCATCGTTAAAGGGGCCAGCCAAGGCGAAGGGCTTGGGAATAAATTTTTAGCCAATATCCGCGAAGTAGATGCCATTATTCACGTCGTGCGGTTATTTGAAGACGAAAACGTTACGCACGTGATGAACTCCGTGGACCCGCTGCGCGATATTGAAGTAATCAATACCGAGCTGATGCTGGCTGATTTGGAAAGTGCCACAAAAATTTGCGACCGTCTCGCCAGTAATGCTAAATCCGGCAAAAAAGATGCCGTTGCCGCTTGGGAACGGATGAAGGAAATCAAGGCCGCTTTGGAAAACGGCAAGCCGGTTTCCTCGTTAGGTTTAGAGCCGGAAGAATTAAAAGAATACCAATTTTTAACCGCCAAGCCCGTTTTGTATGTGGGAAACAATTCCGAAAAACGCAACGAACAAAATGCCGCCAAAGTGGCCGCGTATGCCAAAGAAAACGGCGCGGGATTTGTGGAATTGTGCGTTAAGTTTGAAGCAGATATTGCCGAATTTAGCGAAGAAGAAAAGAAGGCCTTCCTGGCTGAAACGGGCAACGAATATACGGGGCTTGAAAAAGTGGTGCGCGAAGGGATGAAACTTTTAAAACTTTGCACTTACTTTACCGCCGGGGAAGAAGTGGAAGTGCGCAGTTGGCTTATCCCGGTGGGTTGCACCGCGCCGCAAGCGGCGGGCAAAATCCACAGCGATTTTGAAAAAGGGTTCATCCGCGCGGATGTTTACACATTTGACGATTTGGAAAAATACGGTAGTGAAAAAGCTCTTCGCGAACATGGTTTAATCCGTAGTGAAGGCAAGGACTATATTGTAAAGGACGGCGACGTTTGCCTGTTTAAAATAAATGCCTAACGTAACGTGTAAACATTTTGGCGTGTGCGGCGGATGTGCGCTGTTAAACCTCCCCTACGAGGAACAGGTTGCTAAAAAGCGCGCGCAGTTGCAAGAAACACTAAAAGATTTTTGGACGAAAGACATTCCTGTTACCGTTACCGATCATCCCATTTATTTTAGAAACAAAGTGGAACTGGGTTTTTGCCACCAAGTTAAATGGCGCGAAGACTACAACAAAAAAGACCCGGCCAATAAAACGCGCCCGCTGGAATTTGAACAAGCACTCGGCTTTAAATATAAAGGACGATTTGACCGCGCGGTAGAAATTACCGAGTGTGCGTTATTTAACGAAAAATTGCCTGCCTTGTTAGCCGCGATTCGCGCGTGGGCCGAACAAGAAAATTTACCCTATTACGATACGCGCAAACACACCGGCGTTTTGCGTCATTTACTGCTCCGAGAAGGGAAAAATACCGGCGAAGAGATTGTAGTGCTGTTTGTAACGGATGATTTTAACGAAAAAACATTTATTAAAGCCGTGGAAAGCGTGCTGCCCAACGCCAACATTATGGCGGCGGTTAATAATGGCTTGGCCGACACGGCCGCGCCGGAAAGTCTGCGCGTGCTAAAAGGTAAAGATCATATTTTTGAGAAAATTTTACTGGCCGGGCCGGACGGCAAAACCGAGCGCGAAGTGATTTTTCAACTTTCGCCACAATCGTTTTTTCAAACCAATACCAAAACCGCGCAAAAAATGTACGCGCGGGTGCGCCAAGTGGTCAAACAAATAGCACCCAAAAAAATTTATGATTTGTATGGCGGTGCGGGCAGTTTTTCTTTGTCGTGCGCTGACTTATGCGAAAAGTCAATTTGTGTGGAGTCCGTCGCTCCCGCTATTTATAACGGGATAGAAAACGCTAAGTTAAACGGGGTAAAAAACGTACAGTTTTTCTGTTCCAAAGTGGAAGATTTTGTTAAACAGCAACCGATTGAAAAAAAGGACGCTCTCATTATTTTGGACCCGCCTCGCGGTGGTATGCACCCTAAAGCGGCCAAAGCCGTGGCAGAAAGTGGTGTGGAAAATGTGCTTTACATTTCGTGCAACCCTGTCACGCTGGCTACCGATTTAAAAATTATCACACAACACTACGAAATTTTACACGTAGAAGCGTTTGACTTTTTTCCGCACACGCCACACATTGAAACATTCGTACAACTGAAATTAAAATGACCTTACAAGACGCTTTAAATTCCTTAAATCCGCAGCAACTTTCTGCCGTTAATTACGACGGCGGGCCGTGCCTAATTGTGGCCGGCGCGGGTAAATCCGCAGCAACTTTCTGCCGTTAATTACGACGGCGGGCCGTGCCTAATTGTGGCCGGCGCGGGGACGGGAAAAACAAAAACATTAACTACTAAAATCGCCAAACTCATTAACGACGGTTATAACCCTTCGCGCATTTTGGCAGTTACATTTACCAATAAAGCCGCCGGCGAAATGCGCGAGCGCGTAGAACAGTTGGTGCCCGGTACGGCGCGGCGCGTGTGGATACATACGTTCCACTCCTTTGGAGTGCGTATTTTGCGCCAGCATGCGGGCGTGTTGGGGCTTACGAAAGATTTTGCTATTTACGACGAAACCGACCAAAAAAAGGTGGTCACTTTGCTCCTGGAGCAAATGGGTGTAAAAGAGCCCAAAAAAGAAGTCAGCCAAATTATCAGTATTATTTCCCGCGCCAAGGACGATATGGTTTCGCCCGATACTATGATGCAGTCAGCCACGGCTTCGGGGCTTGATTTTAAAATTCGTGCTGCAGAAATTTATCGTCGGTACGAACAAAAATTAAAAGAAGCCGGCGCCCTGGACTTTGGCGATTTACTCGTTAAAACCGTGGTGCTTTTGCGCGACCACGAAGACATCCGGAGTTACTACCAGGACTTTTTCCAGTACGTTTTAGTGGACGAATACCAGGACACGAATCATACCCAATATTTAATTACCAAAATGCTCGCAGCCAAGCATCGCAAACTATGCGTGGTGGGGGACCCGGACCAAAGTATTTATTCGTGGCGCGGGGCCAACATCCGCAACATTTTGGAATTTGAAAAAGATTTTAAAGACGCTAAAACTATCACGCTGGAGCAAAATTACCGTTCCACCAAAGTAATTTTGGAAGCGTCCAACAAGCTCATTACCAAAAATAAAAAACGCAAAGAGAAAAACCTTTTTACCGAAAAAGAATCCGGTGATCCCATTGAAGTGCGCCAACTGCGTAGCGAGGGAGAAGAAGCACGCTGGGTGAGCCAAAACATTAAAGCCCTGGTAGATGAAGACGGTGTGAGTTTAAAAGACATTGCTGTTTTCTACCGCACCAACGCCCAGAGCCGCAGTTTTGAAGACTATTTCCGCCGCTACCAAATTCCGTATCGCTTAATTGGTACCGTTCGCTTTTACGACCGTAAAGAAATTAAAGATATCTTGTGCTATGCGCGTATACTGGTTAATCCGCACGACAATGTAAGTTTACTTCGTATCATTAACACGCCTACGCGCGGCTTGGGCAAAGTGGCGCAGGACCGTTTGTTGGCCTACGGCGACGAGAAACAAATTTCACTTTACGAAACACTCAAAAATGCCGCGTACGTACCCGGACTCAGTTCTATGGCTGTCAAAGCGGCCATTAAACTGGTGCAACTATTTGAAAATTGGCGCGCGGATATGTTGCTTACCGACCCGGCCGATATTTTTAACAAGATTTTGGTGGAGTCGGGTTATATGGACAGTGTCAAAGCGGAACTGGAAAAAGACCCGGAAGCCGAATCACGCTTACAGAACTTGGATGCGTTAATTAACGCAGTAAAAGAATATGAAGAACGTTGCGAAAAAGGCGAAAAAGAGCCGTCTGTAGCTGATTTCTTGCAAGAGATTTCGCTTTTATCCGGCGAAGATGACACGCAAGCCGGCGAGGGTGGTGCCGTTACTTTAATGACGGTACACCTGGCCAAGGGGCTTGAATTTGATGATGTGTTTGTAACCGGGCTGGAAGAAAATTTATTTCCCATTAGCCGCGATAACGAGGACGACACCGAAGAAGAACGCCGCTTATGTTACGTGGCTATGACGCGTGCGCGCAAACGGTTATTTTTAACGTACGCGCAAACACGCCGAAAATTTGGTCAACTGCAAGAAAATTTACCTTCGCGCTTTTTGTTTGAAAGTGGCTTAGTAGATGAAAATGAAGTGCAAGAACAAACGCCTCAGTTTTCCGGCTATCACTCGCAGCGGTGGGGCACCATAGGGGCAAGTGGCGGTGCTTACAACGGCGGTCATTACGGAAACGGTTACCGAAAAGGGCGCAATAATTTCGGTAATAACCGCTACGAAAATTTTGAAGGATACGCCACCCGGAGTCGCTTTCAGAAACAATATGATGAAGACGGTTATGAAATAGAAGATAATGATTTGGATTATACTTCTTCTTCGTACGGCAAACCGGCCGGTTTAGGTTCGTTGTATGCGCCCGCTAAGCCGCAATCAACTCAACCTAAGTACGGTTTTTTTGACCCGCGCCGCGTGCCGGGGGCCGTTCCTCCCGCACCGAAAGAGCCTGAAAAACCGGCGGAGAAAAATGCAGACGGCGTAGCCGTTGGCGGACTAGTTAAGCATGGCGTATTTGGGCAAGGGAAAATTGTGCAGATTGCCGGCTCGGGCGATAGTGCTAAAATTACCGTTGTGTTTGGTAACGGTACTCGCCGAACCTTTATGCTTAAATTTGCTCCTTTGGAAATTTTATAGTGGCAGATAAAAAAGAACCCCGCTTTTGGCGGGGTTCTTTTTTGGATTCGTTTTATACGTGGGCAATCAGGGCGCCTAAAAACGCCAGTATCGCTCCGCCAAAGAAAATCATCAAAAGAATCGGCACTACGGCAATGGCTATTGTCAGCCAACCAAACAGTGCCACCCACCAAGCTGTTTGTCGGGCGTCTTCCAAGCGGCCGTTTTGAATTAAATCTTGCGTGCGTAAGGATAAAATTAACGCAGCCAATGCCATGGGTATGGTCCAAAATCCGCTGATGCATGAAATAATAATGGCAACTACCGACAATGCAAAATGATCGTTGACCGGTGCGGCGGTAACCGTTTTTAATTCTTTTTGTTCGTTCATAAAATAACCCCCATGTAATCTGCTACTATTGTAGCAAAAACATTTCCATACGAAGGAATTGTTTTTTATTACTGCGCCACTAGCCAATGGCGGCCTTTATTATATAAAATAGACATAATAGGAGTTTTATCATGATTACTAAAAAAGATGTAGAACTAGCCGGTAAATTGGCCAACATGCATGTGTCCGCCGAAGAAGCCGAAATTTACGAAGGACAACTGCGCGCCTTATTCGGTTGGGTAAAAGAATTATCTTCCGTCAATACGGACGGTGTCAAATTAACCAATGTAAATTTATCAGCCCATTTACGCAAAGACGAACCCGTCTGCGACCCGGCTCTTGCCCAGCAAGTACGCAGCGTATTTACCGAGCAAGAAGACGACTGTGCCAAAGTGAAAAAGGTGCTTTAATATGATGACGATTGACCAAATTTTAACTGCCATTACTTCCGGTCAAAAAACGGCCGAGCAGATTACGCGCGAATTTCTAAACGTAATTGCCGAAAAAAATCCAACCATTAACGCATTTGTGGAAGTGTTTGAAGCGGACGCTCTTGCTCAAGCCAAAGCCATAGACGAAAAAAAGGCCCGCGGCGAAAAATTAGGCCCGCTGGCCGGCGTGCCCGTGGCTATTAAAGATAACATTTTGTACAAAGGCCACAAAGCTACTTGCTGTTCCAAAATGTTGGAAAATTATGTAGCTTCCTATACCTCTACCGTGGTAGAAAAACTAATCGCTGCGGATGCGGTGATTATCGGACGCACGAATATGGACGAATTTGCCATGGGCAGCACCAACCAAACTTCTGTGTACGGCCCAGTTAAAAACCCGGCAGATACTACCCGCGTACCGGGCGGTAGTTCCGGCGGAAGTGCGGCGGCGGTAGCTGCTGGTATGGTGCCCGTAGCGTTGGGGACCGATACCGGCGGTTCGGTGCGTCAACCGGCTGGTTTTTGCGGCGTAGTAGGCATTAAGCCCGGATACGGGCGCATTTCCCGCTACGGGGTTATTGCATTTTCTTCCAGCGCGGACCAAGTGGGTGTGCTGGCTGCTAACGTAAAAGATGCCGCTATAGCTTTGGAAGTTTTATCCGGCAAAGACGTGCACGATTCTACTTCGCTGGAAGCCGCAGTTCCTTCTTATACCAAGGATTTCACGGCTGATTTAAAAAACGTAAAAATCGGGCTCCCCAAAGGCTTTTTAGATGGACTTGGCGAAGATATTAAAAATAAAGTAACCGAAGCGGCCAATGCCTTAAAAGCACGCGGTGCAGAACTCATTGAAGTGGAAGTACCGTATGCCAAATACTCGGCCCCATGCTACTACATTATTACCAGCGCGGAAGCCAGCTCCAACCTGGGCCGTTACGACGGCATCCGCTACGGCTATGCCGACAAGCAGGCGCAAGGCCTTAAAGCCTATTACGAAAATTCCCGCGCGCCGTTTGGGCTGGAAGTAAAGAAACGTATTATCATCGGTACGTATGCGCTTACTTCGGAGCGGTACGAAGAATGTTTTTTAAAAGCAATGAAAGTGCGCGAACTCATTCGCGACGATTTCAAAAAAGTATTTTCCAAAGTAGATGTGCTTTTAACACCTACTTCGCCCACAACTGCTTTTAAATTGGGCCAGCAAGACGAAAACCCGCTTTCCATGTACTTGGCGGACTTATATACCTGCCAAGGCAACATTGGCGGACTGGCTGGGATTAGCGTTCCGTTTGGTAAAGACGGAAACGGTCTGCCGATCGGCGTGCAATTTTACGGGCCGATTTTGGCAGAAGATAAAATTTTAAACGTAGCCAACCAATTAGAGAAAAGTTTATGATCGTGTCGGAATTTTCCTGCGGCGGCGTGATTTTGGACGGGCGGAAAGTGCTGCTCGTTCAGGTCAAAAATATGAAGGGGAAAAAGATTTGGACTTTCCCCAAAGGCCACATTGAGGCGGGTGAAACACCCCGCCAGGCTGCCCTGCGCGAAGTGTTGGAAGAAACCGGCTACAAAGCGGCTATCATACGCCCCATGATTCGCGTGCATTACGCATTTACGTTTCAAGGGAAATACGTTAAAAAAATGGTGCAATGGTATTTGATGAAAAAATTGGGCCGCATCGGCAAGCACGATGTGAGTGAAATTTTGTCTATTCGTTGGGTATCACTTTTAAAAGCGCACGAGTTGGTGCAATACCCCAGCGATATCCGCCTGGTGGATATGTTGATGACCGATTTAGGAATAGAGCGTGCCGAAGTGCCGGAACCGGCAGAAGAAAATTAA
>CADBFX010000040.1 GCA_902794125.1 uncultured Elusimicrobium sp.
AGTACTACCACCAGGAGTTCGATCAGGGTGAAACCCTTTACATTATTATTCATAAAACCTCCTATAGTTTTACTATAAGTAAGTTGTGTAACCTTTACAACAGGCTACCTTTTTAGTTTAACAGTAAAATACAAAAATTGCAAGTGGTTTTTTAAAAATCTTTTTTACTTGGCTGGCGGCAACAACATATAATTGGCCATATATTTAGAAAAATAATCACAAAAAATACGGCCCGGTTTATTTTGCCCTATACAAGCAAAATTTGGCGTAGGAACTTCATCTTGCAAAATATAGGCCAAAAGCCCCGTACGCACTACCACAATACGCGCACTCTTTTTATCCGGCAACATCTGCAAGTGAAACGTGAAATAATTGGCTGGGATTTCCACCCACCATTGACGTTCCACCCCTTCCGGATCTAAAAATTTACCGTGTACCTCGTCATCCATTAACGGCATCAAGGCCAGCCAATTATCCGTATAGACATGATGTTTTTCGGCATAGCGGTTTTCCGCTACACTTACTTTAAGCAGTGTACTGGTAGCCATAGCAGCAAAAGAACGTTGTACCAACCAACCTTGATACCCGGCGGCTACAATAGCCAACAGAAGTAAAAAGATGGCCAAATAACGCCAAATTGCATGATCTCTCATTAATTATTTCCTTCTTTATCTTCGTAGAAGAAGCCGGTATCGGCTGCATTAGTGCGCGGATCAGGCAACAGTTCGGCTGCTGTTTCCACACCCATATAATCAGTACAAATATCTACGGAAGACTCATCCGACATATCCGTTGGAACACAATATGTAACAATATCGTTAAACGGGCGGACTAAGCTGTAGGAATAATCGCCAAAACCAACCCGGCTGGCTACGGCAAACCAACGTCCGTTTACACCCGTTTCAAATTTAAACGCATATCCGGGCGGCGGATTAGACGATTGCGCCCCCCCACGCGGATAATAGGTAGTATGGTCCGCTGTCAGCAGATTATTTACCGAGTCCGGATTTTTAAGGCCAACAGGAAGAGCATCTAATTTTAACCAATCTGTCGTAAATTGTTCATATTTTAAGCGATAGCGATGTTGCGATAAGACGGCTGTATTAAGGGCAGTAGTGGCTTCCGTAGTACGCATGCGTTCAATGGACTTGAAATACATAAAAGTACCAATCCCTGCGACGATAGCAATGATGAATACTGTGGCCAGCATTTCCAACAAGGTATACCCTGCATTGCCTTTTTTTGCAACGGTGTTATACATATAAACCTCCCTACAATTTGATGAAAGCGGAAATTCCGCCCATAATCATATCTACCGACATCAAAATCAAAATCATACCCGTCAAACGTTCAATAGCGGTTAACCCACGTTTTCCCAACAAATTGCTAATGGGAAAAGAAGCCATCAAAATAATAGAGTTAATAAACGACGCAACAATTACCGCCCCTAACGTAATAAATTTATTAGATTGTTGTGCGGCGGTAATCATCACCATGGAAAGTGCCGCCGGACCAGCCACTAACGGGATGGCCAACGGTACTACAAACGGTTCTTCTTCTTTCGGATCGCTTTTGGGAGTTTCGTCGCCGCTACCAAATACTAAATCTACCGAAATCAAAAATAAAATAAGTCCGCCCGCAATACTCAGCGAATACTCATGAATTCCAAATGCGTGTAAAAACCATTTGCCTAAAAATAAAAAGGCCACCATGATTATCAACGCAATAGACAACTCGCGCAACAATACGATTTTACGTCGTTCCGGCGACACTTTTTTTAAAGCGGTAATAAATAACGGGATATTTCCAAACCCATCCATTACCAAAGCCAATGTAATTACAGACGAAATAAAAGAATCCATAACAAAACCTCTCCAAACACAACAACCTGATCACGTGTCAGGCAATTCACCTATTTAGTATAGCAAAAAATAGATTTTTATGCTTGATAAACAACATGTAGTACAAAAACTGTTTTTACGGGATGAAACCAATTTTGCTAATATAATATATATGTTAGATGAACCTAGAAACAACGTTCTGCGCATTATTAAATGGTTTATACTTGCCACCATCATCGGAGTAGTAGTGGGCGTGCTGGATGCGGCATTTCTTAAATTATTAGAAAACGCTATTTTCGTACGCAACCAAATTCCGTTTTTTTATCTCTGCTTGCCGGTTGCTTTATATATGGTAGCAGTGCTTGCCCTGAAGGCACTCCCCAAGCATAAAGATTATTCTACCGATGCTGTTATTCATAAAATAAACTCTTACTTACCGATTTCACTGGTTTCTATTGTAAAAGGATTTTTCCTGTCTATCGTAACAATCGTAGTAGGCGGTTCAGCCGGTAAAGAAGCTCCTTGCGCAGACGTAGGGGCCGGGATATCTTCCTGGATTTCGCGCGTACTGCACATGAATTTGGAAGACCAACGCAAAATGATGATTTGCGGCGTCAGTGCCGGGTTTGCCGGAGTGTTTGGTGTACCGATATCCGGGGCACTTTTCGGGTTAGAAGTATTATGGGTAGGCCATATTTTCTACGAGGTAATGTTTCCGGCCCTGGTGGCTGGGATTACAGCCTTCCAGGTTACTTCTTATTTAGGGGTCAATTATATTTATCACCCGATTCACTTTGTGCCAGTATTTTCGGAACAGTTTTTCTTAAAAGTAATTGTAGCCGGCATGTTATTTGGGCTAATTTCACTTCTGTTTATTGAACTTCTCAAATTTGCGCGGGTTATTTTTCGTTACATCCGCCGGAAAATGGGGCTATTCGGCTCTTGCTTTATCGGTGGGTTACTACTTTTACTGATTGGCCATTTTATCTCCCCGCTTTATTTGGGGCTTGGTATGGCAGGAATTGATGGCCCGCTAAGTGGCCATGCACTTCAATCGCCCTTCGGATTTTTATATAAAATAATTACCACTTCCATTACTTTCGCCGCGGGCGGTATTGGCGGCGTAGTAACACCTATCTTTTTTGTAGGGGCCCAAGCCGGAGCGGCACTGTCCGAGTTTTTACAGGTAGATTCCGCCACTTTGGCGGCTTTGGGTGTTGTTGCTGTGCTGGCAGGTGCCGCCAATACGCCGTTGGCGGCCAGTATTATGGCTATTGAACTTTTTGGACCGGCCATTGCTCCTTACGCAACGGTAGCTTGCGTGCTTAGTTTTTTAATTACAGGCCAACAAAGTATCTATGCCAACCAACGCATCACGTGGGACAGCGGCAAAACGGTTAACGAACATCCGTCCGTACCGGTTCAATTTGGCCGACGAGCAACTGACCATGCCGTTCAAGTTCGCTCCCGCAAAACATTACTTAAAAAAGCCCTTAAAGAATTAACCCGCCACTTAATTCCAACCACCAAAGATATTGAAAATACTAAAAAACAATAAAAAAATCCCCGGTAAACATACCGGGGATTCTTATGTAAAAACCACCTTATTTTTTGGTGATTTGCTGGCCTTGCGGTGTGTCTTTTACCAAATATCCGGCCGCAGCAATTGCATCGCGCAGTTCGTCGGATTTCTTCCAATCTTTAGCAGCACGGGCTGCTTTGCGTTCTTCTGCCAATTGGGCTACTTCGGCGGGAATTTCGGTTTTTTCTTCCGTCGGTTGCCGGAATAAATCTAAGGCCAAAATCGTATCGGCAAATTGAAGTACGTCCAATTTTTCCGGTGCCGACAACTCACTTTTCAAGGTCTCCCACGTAATAGCTAACGCTTTGGGAGCATTTAAATCATCTTCCATGGCCGCAACAAACTGCTGTTTTAAAGCCTTGGATTTTTCCGTTTCTTGCGCCTTGGCCTGAGCCTGGGCTTTAATTTGGCACGACTGCGCGCGCAAGTTTTTTAAACTCTTGGCCGCCGAATCCATACTTTCGTACGAAAATTCCAGTTGGGTGCGGTAATGCGCTCCCAAGCACAAGTAGCGGTACGCCAACGGATCATATCCTTTTTCTTTAAGCACTTCTACCGTTACAAACGTGCCGCCGGATTTGGACATTTTACCCGAGCGCAAAATTAAAAATTCGCCATGTATCCAATAATTCACATACTTTTGCCCGGTAGCAGCTTCGCTTTGGGCAATTTCGTTGGTGTGGTGAATCGTAACGTGGTCAATTCCGCCGCAATGAATGTCTAACGTATTTCCCAAATATTTCATGGCCATGGCCGAGCATTCCACGTGCCAACCGGGGAAACCAACGCCCCAGGGGCTATCCCACTCCATTTGGCGTTTTTTATCTTTGGGAGAAAATTTCCACAATGCAAAATCAACCTTGCAAACCCGTAATACGCGCATGACCGACTAGTGCATCATAACGGTCAAACTTAGAGGTATCATAATAAATTCCGTCGGAAGTGCGGTACGTATAGCCTTTTTCTTCCAGCGTTTTAACCAGAGCAATCATTTCCCCAATATGCGCAGTAGCGCGGCTGACAATCGTCGGGCGGGTGCAGTGCAGGGCATCGTAATCTTGCCAAAATTTTTCTTCATAAAATTTAGCAATATCCCAGGCACTTTTTCCTTCGCGTGCCGCACCGACTTCCATTTTATCCTCGCCGTCGTCGGAGTCGGACACCAAATGTCCCACAATAGTGCAAACGAATCGTGCGCGATAATAAATCTTCAAAAATATACGTGCGCAAATTCCCGATATGCGCAAAATTATACACAGTCGGCCCGCAGCAATACATCGTCACATTTTTTTCATTTTGTGGAGTAAAGTTATCTTTATGGCGACTAGCCGTGTTATAAAGCCGAATCATTCTTTAACCTCTTGCACGCGTCTTAAATAGTCTTCGCGGATATTTTTGAAAAATAAATTACAAGTGGCTTGCCCCACTTCATTAGCATCCCGTTCGCCCAAACGGCAGCTCACTTCCACTTCGGAAAGCGGATTAACACTGCCTACGCTACTCATAGCATACGTAAAACTGCTGGGACGATACGTACGCAACGCCTTCGTGTAAGAAGTTTCTATAGATTTCATCAAAAGCGTCATATCCTGTCGGGTGGCATTATCGCCCAATTTAAATTTATGTTTGGCCACAGTTACCACCACGTCGCCATAGTTGCGGTACGAGCTGGATAAATTTTCAGACGTAAAATCTTCATCTTCTCCCAGCACTTCTTCCGCGGAAGCTGCCGGAGTTTGAGACATATCCACATCCGGAATATCGGACGTGAATTCATAATAAGCTTCATTCCCCGCATAGTTGGAATAATCAATGCCTTGCATCACGGGTTTACGCGTATAAGAAGTAGCTCCCCCGCACGCACACAACACCGTGGCTAACAATAAACTAATCAGTAATTTCGTTTTCATATGAACTCCTATTCGTAAATCTTTACGGTAGCCACCGCCTGGCACATGGCCGCTTCCCCGCGGCCAATTTCGCCCACATGCTCGTGACTTTTTGATTTAAAACTTACCTTTTCCAAAGGCATTTCAAAAATTGTGGCAAGACTTTTTCGTACGGCTTCGTAATGCGGTTTTATTTTAGGTTCTTGGGTAATAATAGTGGCATCCAGGTGGGTAATTTCTCCTCCGCGGGAACGAACGATTTCCAACACTTTTTTTGCAATTTTAACACTGGAAATTCCTTTGATTTTTTCATCAGTCGGCGGAAATAAAATCCCGATTTCACCTTCGCACAGAGCTCCCAAAATAGCATCGCACAACGCATGGAGAACTAAATCTCCGTCGCTATGTCCCAAAAAACCTTTTGTATGTGCAATTTCTACGCCGCCTACAATAAATTTTCGGCCCGGTTCTAAGCGGTGCAAATCAAAACCAAAACCAGTGCGATATATTTCTTTTTCCTTCACAAGTGCCTCCGCAAAAATTAAATCTTCCGGCGTCGTAATCTTATTGTTTTTATAATCGGAAGGGACAATCCGCACTTTAATACCCAATTTTTCCACCAGTTGCGATTCATCCGTTGCCTCTTTTTCGTGCCCATATTTTTCAAGCGCCTGCGCCAAGACATCCCGCCGGTAAGCCTGAGGCGTTTGCGCCGCCCACAAGGTGGAACGGTCCAGCGTGGAGGCAACAAAGCCGTCTTTGCAAACTTTCGTGGTATCTTTGACCGGCACGGCCAGCACGGCCGCTCCGTACTGTTCGGCCGCTTGTACACAAGCCGTAATATGCGCTGGATTTACCAACGGGCGAGCACCATCGTGAACGGCGACCGTTTGGGCTTTTTCATCCGTTGCGGAAAAACCGTTTTTAACCGATTCCAACCGGGTTTCGCCGGGGAGCACATAAGTAATATCCGTAAAATATTGCCGCAATACTTGCTGGTTTTCTTCCGGAGTAACCACCACCAGTTGCTTTATTTCCGGTGTATTTTTAAAAGCTTCAATCGTGCGAACTAAAGCGGGTTTCCCCCCCACAGGCAACATTTGCTTAGGGCGGCCCATACGGCTGCCGCTGCCTCCCGCAACGATGACTGCTGACGAAAAACCCGCCTTTGTATGCATAAAATTTATTTTACTTTGGCGAAAATCATCCGCCCGGAAGAAGTCTGTAAAATAGAATATACCGACACTTCCGTCCGTTTGCCAATGTGTTTACGACCGTCTTCCACCACTACCATGGTTCCGTCGTCCAAATAGCCAATGCCTTGTTCTTTTTCTTTACCGTCTTTCATGATAAACAAAGCCATGCTTTCGCCGGGTAAAACGACCGGTTTGAGTGCTGTGGTTAAATCGGCAATGTTTAATGTAATAACCTTTTGCAAGGAAGCTAATTTGTTAATGTTAAAATTCAAAGTTACGATTTCCGCATCTAAACTTTTGGCTAGCTTGACCAATTTTTCATCCATCGTAGCCCCTTTCGGGTTTTTATTGGTAATGCGAACAGCAATATCCGTTAATTCCTGCAAACGGGTAGCTACGTCCAAACCGCGGCGGCCTTTGGCCCGTTCCAACGGATCTTTAGAAGAAGCTAAACGATTCAGTTCATCCAACACAAAAACCGGTAGCACAATAAGGCCTGACAAAAAGTTAATTTCACATAAATCCACAATGCGCCCGTCTAACAACGCGGAAACATCCGCCACTTTTATGTGGTGCCCGGTGTACGAAAGGCCTTCTAAATCACGTGCTTTAAATAGGCTGGCCAATACACCAAAAACGAGTAGCCCGATTTCCACTTTATCGCTGTACTGCGTCCACCAAGAAATATCCGCTTGGAAAAAATTATGGATACCGTAATCAAATAATACGAATAACACATATCCCAAGATAAGCCCGGTACAGGCAATCATAATTTTAATTAAACGCAAGCGTTTAAAAAGGACTTCTCCGGCTAATACAATCGCACCGCAGAGAAGTCCGCCGAGTAAAGTCATCCAATCTTGCTTAATGAAGTTGTACGTAAGAAACGGAAAGGCAACTAACGTGGATATACGAAAAATCCAAATTGGCATACATCCTCCTAAAAAAATGCGGGGATTTCCCCCAAATATAACCAATTATATTTTAGCACTTTAAGAAGGCTTTTGCAGAATTTCTTAGAACGCAGGCGCGCACACGAAGTATTTAACATAGTTTTAAAGCCAAATCGTTTAGGTCGGCAAGTTCCAAAAGAGTCATTTTGCTGAGTTTTTGCTTTTCGGTTTTGGTAACTGCCGCCGCATACGCTTTTTTAAAACCGAGACGTTGGGCCTCGTCCAAGCGGCGTTCAATTAACGGAACTTTTGCCACTTGCCCCAAAATGCCTACTTCGGCCATAAAAACGCTATCGTGCGGGAGGGCAATTTCTTTGCAAGAACTAATAACAGCCGCACAAACTGCTAAGTCAAGCGCCGGGTCTTTTAGTTTAACTCCTCCGGCCAGACTGACAAAAATATCCTTATTGTCCAGCGGCAAATTGATGTGTTTTTCAAGTGCGGCAAAAAGCATTAAGCAGCGGTTTAAATCTACTCCCGTTGCCACGCGGCGCGGGAACGGATAGCGGGTAGGCGAAACGAGGGCTTGCACTTCGGTTAAAATTGGGCGCGAGCCTTCCAACGCCAAAGAATAAGCCCGGCCTTTTAAAGCGTGTTGCCGGGAAGTTTGCGCAAAATATTCGCTGGCATTTTCCACCGATTCCAACCCGTGGCCCGTCATTTTGAAAAGGCCGATTTCGCCGGTAGAACCAAAGCGGTTTTTATGCGGACGTAAGAGCCGGAGCACATTGTCTTTTTCCGTATCAAAATACAGCACACAATCCACCATGTGCTCTAAAATTTTCGGCCCGGCCAGTTCGCCGTCTTTGGTGACGTGCCCAAGCACAAATGTAATAATTCCTTTGGGTTTACACAAACGTACGAGTTCGCTGGTACATTCGCGCACTTGGGCTACTGTGCCGGCAGAAGAAGTAAATTCCGGGTGGTAGACCGTTTGGATAGAATCTAAAATAAGCACGTCCGGGCTTACATTTTGCACCGACTCCACAATTTTTTGGATATCTGTTTCACAGTGTAGAAAAATGTTATCGCCGTTAATTCCCAAACGTTGCGCTCGGCCGGAAATTTGGCCGATACTTTCTTCACCGGAAATATACAACACTTTCAAATTCTTAGATAGTTCCGCCGCCACTTGCAGCATAAGCGTGGACTTCCCAATCCCCGGCGCTCCGGCAAGCAAAGTAAGTTGTCCTTTAACTAGTCCCCCGCCCAGCAAACGGTCAAATTCTCCAATATGGGTTTCGATACGCGGCTCTTTAACGGCTTTACTTTCGGACAATTTAACAATTTCCGAAGAAAAATCCGTAAAACTGCGCGTGCGGGTGGGTGCTTTTTTACTTTCTTGCTGTTTTACTTCTTCCACCAAGCTGTTCCACTCGCCGCAATCGGGGCATTTGCCGGCCCATTTGGCAGCCTCAAAACCGCATTTCTGGCAGACAAATACCGTTTTAAATTTCATATTATTTCGACCCCGCTACTGCCGCTAACCCGAAGAATGAAGAGATGTCTTCATCGTTAAACGACACATTGGCTTTGATAGCAAAATCTTTTGTTTCCAGCACGTCGCGCGCCCAGGCACCCACCGAGAAGTAGCGGTTAAAGCGGAAGTCCACCCCGCCGCTTAAGTTCGGTTTGTTGAAGTTGTGGCCGTTGACGGTGCGGTCGCGGCCCCAATCGTAAAATTCGCCGGTAAACGTAAAGCGGTTTAAGAATTCCCGGTTATAGAACGGTTTAAGTTCCAGTGCCACGCCGCCCGAACCGCGAATCATACCCGCGGAGAATTTAGCCCAATCGTTATACAAACCGAACCGGACATCAATTTTATTCTTTTCCAAATAGTCTTTTTCTTTTAAGCGGTCATCTTCGTTACCCAGGTTAGCCATACCCACCCGGTAGAAGGTATATCCGCTGGAAGGGAAAATTTCCAATGCCAAATCGCTGGAAGTTAAGTGGTCTTCCGGCATGTAGAAGAAATCATAATCCCAATACACTTTAAAGCGCCGCATTTTACCGACGAAGGTTTTTACTTCGGCCATAGTTTCTTTCAAATCGCTGACACTTTCTTTGACGTCTTCCTTCATTTGTTCGTCTTTAAGTCGGCCTTGGCCATCAAATCGTTTAACCGGTCAGTAGCGGAATCTAAATTTTGCATGGTACGGTTCATGTACGGGCGTAAGGAAGCCACCATTTGGTTCAGGTTCGTGGAAAGTTGGCGTACTTCTGCCATGGTATCATTTAAGCGCTCGCCAAAAGCACCTTGGTTGTTTACGCTATCTACAAATTCTTTGATGCTGGCCATGGTTTGCGTGATCATCACATCCATGGGCACATCATTTGTTCCGTCAATATACGCACCGGGCTGATAGGCAGGTGCTTGTGGGTCGCCAGGGATAATTTTTAAATATTTCGTGCCGATAATACCCGTCATCACCACCGAAAATTGGGAACCTTGGTGAACTGGAACATCTTTGTGCACTTCGGCTACT
>CADBFX010000041.1 GCA_902794125.1 uncultured Elusimicrobium sp.
GGTGAATTTTTTGAATTTGTATCCGCTAATTAGTTTGAACATATTAGCGAACTTTTTGTTGATTTTGTAGCGACCGACAAAACTTAAATCGTAGCGGCGAATGTTGTTGAATACTAAATTATCCAAGAACGATTCGGCTTGTTCTTTTACGACGAAGTCTTGCCCGCGCATCTTTTTATAAATTTCGGCTTGCGCTTCGGCCGCGGTGCGAATGGAATCTTTGCGGTGTTCCAAGGTGGCCAAAATACCAGGGTCATCTTGGCGCGGTTTGCCGGAAATTACTTTAATGGTTTTTACTTTCTTTTCAATTAAGGTTTTGAAAAGTTTATCGTCAATCGGCAAGGCGGCTTTTTCATCCAAGTTCCAAAGCACTTCGCCGGTGGCCGGATCATAAATATCGTCGGCGGCATAGCGGCCGATGACGGAATCAATATTGGTGGGTTTTACGTCAATATCTTCGCATTTGTAGAAAGTTTGGATGATCTGTGCGTTCGTTTCCAAACCGCAGGCGCGAAGGAACGTGGAAGCCAACACTTTTTTCTTGCGGTCAATGCGGACCCACAAGGCGTTCATAAGGTCAAACGAGAATTCAATCCAGGCACCGCGGTACGGAATAATGCGCGCTACATAGAGGCGTTTACCGAAGGTGGATTGTTTCTTTTCTTCGTCTTCTTCAAAAATGATACGCGCTACATAGAGGCGTTTACCGAAGGTGGATTGTTTCTTTTCTTCGTCTTCTTCAAAAATGATACCCGGCGAGCGGTGCATCTGGCTGACAACGACGCGTTCCGCGCCGTTGAATACAAAGCAGCCGGCATCCGTCATTAAAGGGAGTTCACAAAGGGTAACGTCCTGATCGGACGCTTCTTTCATTTTTCCGTTTTTCTGTTTTACGTATAAGCGAAGCATCGCTTTTAACGGGGCGGAATAGGTGCTATCGCGCACGGCGGCTTCGGCCGGGGTGGCATAGCGGGGAGTGCCCAGTTCGTATTTCAAAAATTCAAGTTTCATGCTCCCATCGGGGGCTTCAATCGGAAAAACGTCTTCAAAAGCGGCTTGTAAGCCTTTGAGTTCCCGTTTGGCGGGCGGAACATCTAATTGCAAAAAGTCCACGAAGGACTGTTTTTGCATATCTAGCAAATCGGGTAAGGGAAGTTTAGTGGTAATTTTGCCGAAATTTGTTTGTTTTTCAATCATTGCTATTCTTCCTGCATTTTTCAACATTGCTTGGCTGTAGCACAGTTACAGCGTCAATAGTTGTGATACCCTGTACTGCTTAGGGTACGTAATCCCAACCCCCGAAACCGGGGGCTGGGATTAATAGTAGTCGGTTGAACTATTTGAGTTCTACGGTACCGCCGGCTTCGGTGATTTTCTTTTTGAGTTCTTCAGCTTCAGCCTTGGCAACGTTTTCTTTTACTGCTTTCGGGGCGCCTTCCACGAGGTCTTTGGCTTCTTTCAAGCCCAAGCCGGTGATTTCGCGCACTACTTTAATAACGCCGATTTTTTTGGCAGCGTCAACAGCAGTCAACACGACGTTGAATTCATCTTTTTCTTCAGCGGCAGCACCGGCGGCCGGGGCAGCAGCAGCGGCTACGGCAACGGCCGGAGCAGCAGCTTTTACGCCGAATTTTTCTTCAATCGCTTTCACGAGTTCGGAGAGTTCCAAAACGGTGAGTTCAGCGATAGCATTTACTAATTCATCTTTGGTCATTTTAGCCATTTTATTTTTTCCTTTTTTCTAGAGTAGCGGCCTTCTGCTTAACCGAGTTAAGCCCGTGCCTTTATCCCTTTCGGGGCTACTACCGCTCTTGGCGGGTTTAGATTTTGCACCACAACAACTGCCCACAGGCAGTTGTTGTGAACCACGTTATTTTTGCTTGTCTTCCAACGCTTTGATAACGTAGGCAAAATCCCGTATCGGAGCTTGCAATACTTGCGCCGACTGAGCAACTGCGTTGTACAACGCACCGGCCAACTTGGACAGGTTTTCTTCTTTGGTACCAATGGTAGCCAATTTTTTAACCTGGTCTTCGCTGTACCAGACGCCGTCAGCATAGCAAGCACGAAGCTTCAAAGCCGCATTCTTTTTCTGAAAGTCCACGAGGGCTTTTGCTACAGCAGCGATATCGCCGCCTACAGCAATGGCCGTCGGCCCTTGAAAGAGCTTAGAATCAGCCCCTTCAATTTTGGCTTGGGCTACCGCGTGTTCCACGATGGCGTTACGGGCGACACGGAATTTAGCACCCGTAGGCGCTAACTGCGTGCGCAGCTCGGCCATGTCGGTGAACTTCAAGCCTTGATAGGCCGTGAAGAACAAGGAACCGCTTGCGGTAATTTCAGAAGCTAAGTCTTGCGACTTTTGTTTCTTTTGGTCTTTTGTCAGGTTCATTTTTTTGCCTGTTTTAATACGAAAACCACTGCGCTTTTACTGTTTTTAAAGACAGAGAAAGCGACAGCCATGGACCCCCTACCCTCACGTTTTATCGTCGGGGAGAGTCATGGTTCTCGTTTAAATCTGGTTACTACTTCTATTTTATTTTATCAATTTAGCCCGCCAAATGCAAATCATTTTGCATCGTTCTATCCGCAGGCTATAAAATTATTATAACAAATCTGTTTTGTAAAAACAAGCGAATTTCTTTATTTTTTAACCGTTTTGCCAAAACGATTTTATGCCGGTTGTCATTTTTTGATAAAATATAAAAAATCACTTTTTACTTATAATGCTATGATACAAGATCCAAAGGCTCCGTTACCAGCCAATTTTTTGCAAAACTTGCCTGATTTTTTTAGCAAGAACGGCACTATTATCCATAATGCCCGCAACCAGATCCGTGTGTTTGACATCAACGGACGCAAGATAAACGTAAAAAAATTTTGTATTCCGCCGATAGTAAACCGTATCTTATATTCGTGGGGATGGCGGACTCCCAAAGCACAGGCCACCTACCAAAATGCCCAAGAAATTTTAAAGCGCGGCTTTCACACCCCCGCCCCTTACGGATACCGCATAGACCGAAACGGTTGGCTTATAAATTATTCATATTTTGTTAGTGAACAGGTAGAAAATATGCGCCCAATTCGGGAAGCCGGACATGATCCGGCCCTCATAAAAGCATTGGCGAAATATACCGCCCAACTACATCAAAAAGGAATGTGGCATAAAGATTATACCCCCGGAAACATCTTATACAAGGTAGAAAACGGGCAGTACCACTTTTTACTGGTGGATATTAACCGCTTCCGGTTTTTTGATAAACCGTTATCTAAAAATTTGATTATTCGGAATCTGATGCAACCTTTTCACGAAGATGAATTATTAAAAGAGTTCGTCCGGGAATACACTCAACTTACTCATTGGCAAGGTGATTTGGAAAAACAAGTGCTACGCAAACGGCATTTACGCAATTGGTACGACGAAACAAAAAAATTGCTTAAAAAAATTCCCGGAGTAAAATTCTTTTTAGGTAAAAATCTGAAGCAATAAAAAACCCCGGCTAAAAACCGGGGGTTAATTTGCTATTCACATTTTACTTCTTCACCGTACGGATTGCCGCCGGAACAGCCGTTGCCTCCAACGCATTGATCCAGGTTGTTCGGTATTGATTCGTTTCCTTGGCAAAGCTGGAAAGATCTTCCCGGGTACGTTCTTTCCCCTTGGGAAGATACTTACGATAGACATATTGCACGGAAACGGGCGTTCCGTCTTTGGTAGTAGTACGGAATAAATTATGCTCTAAGATGTTACTTTCAATCATAATATAAGAGACGAGACCATCTCCTGTTTTTTCGTTGGAAGCCAACATATATTTTATGCCCGGATAGGCCTTGGCATAATTGCCGGCAATCAGTTGGGCAATTTGGCCAGGGGTTGCCTTTACTCCGTCATAATATCTTACGGCAATCATCTCCGTATAATTATTAAAATTTTGTCCGGCAGGCAGATATTCATTGAGCCACTCCTGACTGTTCCCCACACTATACTGTAAGTAAAATTTTTTACCGTTAAAAGCAACGCTTGGGGTTGGCTTTTTGGTTACAACCGCTTTAGAAGAAGTTGATTTTTGAGTGGTCCCGGCTGCCAAGCAAAACACTCCTAAAAAAAGGAAGCAACTAACTAACATCATCATTTTCTTCATATCATTCTCCTATTCAATGCGTAATGCATGGGCCACCTCATCAAAACCTTTTTCCTGCGCTAATTCGTACGGATATTTATTCATATTGTTTTTTACACGCAGGCAATTTGGTTCTGCAGCCGCCAATAAAGAGGCCATTTCCGACCAACCGTTTAAAGCGGCCAGATGCAAGGCTGTGTTTCCGGTTTCTGAAGAAACTGCATAGATTAATAACGGAAATTGTTCTATGTATTGGCGGACAGCATCCAACTTTTGTGCCGCAACCGCTGAAAAGAATTTCTGTATTAAGTCGGCCGAAATAACTTGTGCGGGTTGTCTTTTAGACGATTGCAACGAATTTTTCTTACACGGAAATTGGGCTACCCAAACTGCAAAAAAATACAAAATAACGATCCATAAAGCCCAATTTAGTGCATCCATAAAAAAAGAACTTCCCGCTTTTCCCAACAATTTGGTAGTTATAAATGTTAAAAAAGGTAAAAAATCTTTACAAATAACGAGTAATATAAACACTAAAAATTTTTTCCAATGGTCAATCGTGCGTTTATATCCACCCCAAATAGTTCCTTGTTCCCACACAGAAAGCATGCAAGGAAACAATATTATATATACGATTATCAGTAAGATATTCCCTATAAGGAATAGCTGGTTGCTTCGCAACGCCGTTTGAGCCAAAGGGATAGAGGGATTCTGTAACCAGGCGGGCAACAAAACAGCGCTTACTAGTAGGCGAAAACTTTTTACCCCTACCAATAAAACACTCCAAAAAATCCAAGGTGCTAACGGAGAAAACTTTTGCCGGTTTGCCCAATATAAGGGTATCCCCAAACAAACTGGAAGAAATAAACTAACCACTACAACGATAGGAGCCGGCATCCAACGCATAAGTTGGTGCAGTATTACTAGGATAAAAACTAACGACATCCACTTATAAAAATCTTGTTGTAAACGTAGGTAAGTTTTGTGCCACATAAAATAAATATCCTCGTAAAAAATACGAATTCTATTATAGCATAAAATTGCACATAAAAATCCCGCCGGAAAGCGGGATATATAAAATGGAAAGAGGCCTTAATGAGACCGACATCGATCTACTCTCTCAGCGCCGAATTGGGCGCCAATACCATCGACCCTTACGAGCTTAACTGCCGTGTTCGGAGTGTGACCTCGTCGGAATTAATATCAGTCTCATTAAAGCCTCTAATTGTTAAAAGAACAAATTTGAAAAGGAACCGTATTGCAACAATTCCTTTTACGTTGAAACCCTGCTCGCCGTTTACTAGACGGGTCATCGCTTCCTTTCAACGTTCCGATAACTTAGAAAAGCGCAAGTGTTTTTCACTTACATTCTTTATCTATCAGGATTAAAGAATATGGCCAAGCCTCACGACCTATTAGTACAGATTAGCTGAACACATTACTGTGCTTACACATTCTGCCTATCAACCCGGTAGTCTTCCGGGGGTCTTCTGGG
>CADBFX010000042.1 GCA_902794125.1 uncultured Elusimicrobium sp.
CAGATTAAATAACTGCCGCCTACTACGGCTAATACATCGGCCCATTCTATGCGAACGGGAACTTTTGTTAAATAGTAAATATCTCCGGGGAGTTCCACAATGTTAAAGGTGGCAATGACCCAACATAACAAAGTGGCCAATAAAAGCCCCAGCAAAATTCCCAGCGTGGCAATCACCATGGCTTCCCACATAAATACTTTGCGAATGTGTTGCGGTCCGGCGCCCATAGCGCGCAAAATGCCGATATCGCGCAGTTTTTCGGTACCCAATAAAATTAAGTTACTGGCAATGTTGAGTGACGCTACCCCGATAATTAAGAATAAAATAATGAACATCATGGTTTTTTCTAATTTCAGGGCGGCATATAATGTGCTGTTAAGTTGCGCAAATGTGCGCACGGCATAACCGTGGCCGATTTTTTCTTGAATGAGTTCGGCGGCCTCATCAGCCTGATTTATGTTTTTTAATTTAACAGCCAGGCCAGTAACCCCTTGTTTAAGGCCTAAAAAGTCGCTGGCGTGCGGAAGGAGGGTGTAAGCAATAGCGTTGTCAAATTCATAATATCCGGTGCGTAAAAGGCCGCTAATGCGAAATTTTTTCATTTTGGGGAACATGCCTGCCGAAGTGGAAATGGATTGGGGGGAAATAAGCACTACGTCGTCGCCGATATCGGCCCCTAAACTAAACGCCAGTTCCGTACCCAATACTAAAGGAGCGGGCGCGTCTTGCGGCCAATCGGGCGTAAAAGTCCCGTCCGTTAACGAATCGGCCAGTGTGTTAACATTTTTTTCTTTTTCGGGGTCTAAACCGCGTATCACAACGCCTAAACTTTGCCCAGTGTAGGTAATAATGGCTTGCCCGTAAATATGCGGGGCCACGGCTTCCACCAGCGGAACTTGTTGAATTTGCTCCATTTTTTGGGGATACGTGTTCGCGCTCATTTGCCCCGTTACCAAGATGTGGCTTTGGGCGCCGATAATTTTATCTTTAATATCTGTTTGAAATCCGTTCATTACCGAGAGCGTGGTAATCAGTGCGGCCACGCCCACGGATACGCCTGCCACACCGATAAGCGTGGTGATAAAGGCGAATAGTCCTTGGCGGCGGGTTAAATAGCGTATGGCTACGAAACGTTCAAATTTCATATAAAAATTATACTAATTTTTCCTTTTTACTTTTTCTCATGTGAGAAAAAGTAACAAAAAGAACACCGCCCAAGGGAGCATAAAAAGCAGACCGATTGGGAAATTTTGTAAACTCGCTTTGCTCAAACATACAAAATTTCTTTTCCAATCGGGCGCTTTTTATAAACGCTCCAAAAGGGCGGGGAAACGACCAAACAACCCCATAAGGAAAAACCTATTTTTGTAGTTATGCGGCCCATTAAGCGCTTATAAACGGGCGGTATTTCGTATCCAAAGGGCGGACTTGTTCGCAGGTGGCGTACGCGCCAAGTTGTCCGCCCGGAAGAAATACCACTCCGTTTATGCTTACCGGGCCGCGAGTTTTTTGCTTACTTTTTGTCGGAACAAAAAGTAATTTTGTTTATAGACAAAATCAAAACAGGAGTAAAGAAATGAAAAATGTAATAAAGAGCGGTTTTACATTAGTAGAACTGTTAGTAGTAGTGTTAATTATCGGTATATTATCCAGCGTGGCGTTGCCACAATATACAAAAGCTGTTAAAAAAGCCAAAGGGGTAAAAATTACAACCGCGGCCAGTGCGCTTGTTAAGGCCTTAAATATGGCCTATTTGGAAGACCTATGTGCGTGATTATTCGGCATATTCGTTTGGAAATGTGCAGGGGGATGATTTTGATATAGAAGTACCGGTAATTAATTGGGATAGAGGCTCTGAATTATTGGTATATTCTGATGGAAGCAGTGCTCGGACAGCATCATCTACTTCAGTAGATATTGTATTACAGGGGGCTGGAAATGATAATTTCCATTTGCGTTATCATCTATCTCAGGGAAAGCTTAATTATGTTACTTGCGAAGGTGGCGGATGTAAGTCTTACTTTCCTGGGACGCTGTTAAGCAGTAATTAGAATTTTACCAATAAAAACCCCGGCATTTAGTGCCGGGGTTTTTTTGTGAGAAAAATTAATTTATTTTTCTTCTTCCAACTTTTTCAAGGTGGGGAACAAGATAATTTCGCGAATAGAATCTTGCCCGGTCAGCATCATAATAATACGGTCAATGCCGATGCCCATGCCTCCGGTTGGCGGCATACCGCTTTCCATGGCTTCAATATAATCGGCATCTAAAATGTCGGCATTTTCGGCATCTTCGCCTTTGGCGATAGCTTTAGCAGCGGCTTGATCTTTTAACCGTTGGAGTTGGTCAGCCGGGTCATTGAGCTCGGTGTATGCATTGCCGAGTTCCTGCCCGTTGACGAACACTTCAAACCGTTCCACCAGTTCCGGATCGCCGGGTTTGGTTTTAGAGAAGGGACTGACAGCCGTGGGGTAATCTAAGGCGATTACCGGGTTGTGATAGTCGGCCAACAATTTGCCTTCAAATAGTTCGTCAAAAATGGCGCTGTCGCTATCATCTGCGGAGAATTTAACGCCTTGTTCTTTGGCTACCTCTTCCAGCTTGGCGCGGTTAAATTTGCGGCCGTCTAACACTTCGTGGATATCGCGGCCGAATTTTTCCTGCCACGCCACAGGGATGTAAAGGCGTTTATACGGCGGGCGCAAATCTACTTCGTATCCGCGGAATTGTACTTTTTCTACGCCGATTGCTTTGGCAGCATTACCTAAAATTTCATCAAATAAATCGGCCATGGTGTTTACGTCGCCATATGCTTGGTACAGTTCCATCATGGTAAATTCCGGGTTGTGGGTAGTATCAATCCCTTCGTTGCGGAACATATGCCCGATTTCGTAAATTTTATCCATACCGCCGATAATTAAGCGTTTATGGTGCAGTTCTAACGCAATACGCATATAAAGCGGCATTTTTAAAGCGTTGTGATACGTTTCAAACGGACGGGCAATAGCACCGCCGGAGGAGGGGTTTAAAATCGGAGTTTCTACTTCCAAAAATCCTTTTTCATCCAGCGTGCGGCGGATGGAAGAAATGATTTTGGCGCGTTTAATAAAAATATCTTTTACTTCTTCGTTGGCAATTAAATCCAGGTGGCGTTTTCTAAAACGCACTTCGGTATCTTGCAGGCCGTGGTATTTTTCCGGCATGGGACGGATGGCTTTAGATAAAAGCGTAAGTTTAGTGGCTTTAATTGTTTTTTCGCCGGTTTTGGTGACAAATACGTGCCCGGTAACGGAGACAAAATCCCCCACGGCAATATGCTTTTTAAAGAATTGGTAAGCCTCGTCACCCAGTTGGTCTTTAGCAATATAGAGTTGTACGCGGCCGGAAAAATCGCGCAAGTGTGCAAAGGCGGCTTTGCCCATTAAACGCAGTTGCACCAAACGGCCGGCGGTAACAGCTTCGGCTCCTTCGGCGGCGTTTTTGGCTTCTAAGCAGGAAATTTGTTTTTCACAGCGGTTCGGATAAGGCGTTACGCCAAGTTGGCGGATTTCTTCTACTTCTTTGTAACGTTGGGCGATAATTTCGTCTAATGCGTTATTATGCAGGGATTCTTTCTGTTCGGGCATTTTGTAAAACCTCACTAATCTATTTATTATATTCTAGCAAATTAGGCGCATTTAAAAGAAAGAAGTGCTACAATAAAAGTATGAATAAAAATTTATACGTATTTTTAGCTGCCGCCATTATTTTAGTGGCCGGAGGTTTGTATCACCGCCATCGGATTAACGGCGCCGACGAGCGTGGCGCTACGCAATTAATGCGTTTGTTGGAAAACCCGGATAATAAACGGATCCCGAAGCGGTTTCTTAAACACAACAAAGAAATCAACGTGCGGGATAATGCGGGACAGACGGCTCTTTTCTATGCGGTCCGTCATAAAGCCGAGCGGGAAATCGTGCGTCAATTAGTAGAAGCCGGGGCCGATATACAAATAACGGATAATAACGACCGAACCGTTTTAATGGAAGCTCTGCAGCACAAAGCTTCCATGGAAGTAATTTTGGAACTTTTGAACCATGGGGCTTCTGTCAATGCCCAAGATGATAAAGGGGATACGGTTCTTTTGATGGCCGCGGAGAGAGGATCACCGGAGTTGGTAAAAGTGCTACTGCGTGCCGGGGCAGACCCGGATATTGCCAACCAAGCCGGCAAAAAAGCAGCGGACCTAGTAAAGAAAAACAAAAATTTTAGTGAGCAAGAAAAAAATCTTTATCATCAGGCTATGTTGGTGATTTCCATCATTGGACCGCGGGTGTATAAGGAATAAAAACCTTTTCCAATTCAAAATAGCCTATCCGTGAGGATAGGCTATTTTTCTCCTGAAGATATTATTTGCTATTTTCCCCAGGCGGCGGTGGCCTCGGTTTCTTTTTCCTGTTTGGTTCCGCGTACAACCAAACATTTTACCCGGGCGTCCTGGGCTTTTATCCATTGGCACACATCGTCGGAAAGCAGAGCCTCTCCGCCGATGCTAACCACTAAATTCCGATCCGTGTCTAACACAGGGGATCCGGAAGTCCCTTCCGGACAGTGAAAATCAAATTTCATCCGGTGCGAGTTATTTTTATATACCCCCAAAGAAGGACTTGTGCATATTTTTAAAGGTCCCCGGTTCATGGTGCCTTGTTGTGTGCCAAAATAATAAATTTGAAAAATGCGGTCCTTTAATTCCCGTTGCACCACGTCCGGAGTCATGGCCATTAAATCAAATTTTTCTAGTCGGCGGCTCAAAAAGTTTTGGTAATTTTGGAAAGGTCCGGACAGAGATTGATTAAACGCTTGTGTTAACTGCCCGCCCATTAGTTGTACCAGTTCGTTGGGCATATTTTGCACCGAGGCGGAGGCTGACTGTAACTCTGCCGATGCCATGGAGGCGTTGGCCTGCAATTTGCCGTCCAATTTTATTAAGGCCATATCAAATGCAAAACTCATGGCGGAACCGTCCGCCGTAAATCCGGGACGGTAGAATATCACTTGCGCATTTGGCAAAGACATTGAATTTTTGTCCGCAGCGGATAAATCCAACCGCCACTGGCCGTCTTGTTGCAAGGTCGGCAAAGCATGGATGCGTTCCCCGTGGGCAAAGCCGGGTACGTTTTCCTGAGTGTCCTTTGCCAGACAATGCGCTTCCGTTAATATTAAAGTAGGTGTAATTTGCATGGACGAACATATCCCAATTGCCTTTCCGCCATCGGCGGAAATAATAATCCGGGAAATAGGGAGTACGTTAGCGGGTAGCCGCAAGTTTACACCTGCTGCCCCTACTTTGTCCGAGGCAGTCACTTCTACATTGTTTTCTACTTTGCGTTTAGAAACATCCTGCCCTTGCCCTGTACGGGCAAGAGAAATACACAGAAATACTGCCCAAATAATAACTATTAATTTTTTCATAAAATAATCCTCCCTATTCTCTAACTGTATAGAATATTTCTTAAAAAATCAAGGTTAGCAGTTTGTGCGGCTGACCCGGATATTGCCAACCAAGCCGGCAAAAAACCCATAGACTTTGTAAAGAAAAACAAAAATTTCAGTGCGGAAGATAAAACTCTTTACCACCAGGCCATGTTGGTGATTTCTATCATTGGGCCGCGGCCACACAAAGAATAGAGATTTAAAAAACAACCCGCCGTTACTTAGTAAACGGCGGGTTTTAAATTTTTCCGGGACGAAGCATATTCGCCCTACGTAAATTTCCTGACGGAAATTTCGCCCGGGCCCGCCCTCGCGGTTTTTGCCTTGCTTCGCAAACAAAAACATCGCTGCGGGCTTCGAATCCTAGCCGAAGGCAAAGCAGTTTGCCTTCTTCCTGCAAAAAAATTGGGCCCACAAGGGCCCTAAATTTTTCCGGGACTAGGATTCGAACCTAGAATTAATGCTCCAGAGGCACCCGTGTTACCATTACACCATCCCGGAATAACATATATATTCTAGCACATTTTATTTGGTGGATACAATTTTCCACGAATTAAAGCGTAATTTGTTATAATAGAAGATATTTAGCGCCTATAGCTCAATTGGTTAGAGCAATCGACTCATAATCGATGGGTTCCAGGTTCAAGTCCTGGTGGGCGCAGTAAAATTTGCCTCTGCCTTTACGGCAGGGGCAAATTTTTATGCCCAAGCAAGCAAACTGCTTTGCTTGCGTCCAGGACTTGAAAGCCGGACCCTTATGCGAGTTTGAGCGTGCGTAAGCCGCGAAAGGCGAGCATGGGGAGGCGGGGTCGCGAGCGAAGCGCGTCAGCAAGGCGACTTGTGACCAAGTCCGTATCTGGTGGGCACAGTAAAATTTAGGCCTCGCAATCGCGAGGCCTAAATTTTATCCCACAACAAATATTTTTAGCGAGTTGATTTTTCATCAGGTGTTTCGTTTCTGGCTGCACACTTAACGTTGCTATCATGGCTCTTGACCCACCTGCAAACATTGGGCTCAATTAGCCCTCCGGTGTTACGTCCTTTAGAATTGCGAATAGCCACACTGACTACTAGTTTATTTTTGGGGTCGAACACGGGGGAGCCGGATGTCCCTGGGAGGAATTCCTCTCCTTTGAAAAACAAGGGGCATTGCCCAATTGTTCCCTTTTGATTAATTTTTTCGTCAAACTAAATTTATTTGCTACAATATCTTTTATTACGGGGCATGGCTCAAGTGGTAGAGCGCCCGCTTTGGGAGCGGGAGGTTCCCGGTTCAAGTCCGGGTGCCCCGATGGATTTATGACCGATACCTCCGCCACTGTTTTTAACAGGATACACACTTCGGCCGATGTGGAAAAATACACATTGGTAGATGGTGTTCGTGCGGCTATTTCGCATCCGCAAAAAGCTCCTTTCCCATTTACTTCGTTGGTGGCTTCTGCTAACCTGGGTCAATTCTTTGATGGCTCCGTGCTCTTAGAAATACAAGTAAGTAATGGGTTATTGTGGAGTCCTTTCTTTAAATTAGGTTTTGTGTCCGAGTCGTTTCAGCAAAGTTTTCCTGACCAATCCAACGATTGGGGCATAGTGAAAATAGATGAGTTGGTATTAAAAAAACCAATGCGTTATTATCGCTTGCGTGTGCGCATGAAGGGGAAAGTGCCATTGCTATCATTCGGTGTAAGCGGAGCGTGTGCTTCTACTAATTACAACGAGACAATCGCCGCGCAATTGCCGTCCGGTTCATTTGAAGCTGACGTGTGGCCGATTTCCCAAAAAGAACAAGACACGCCGGACAATATGCGTATTTGCAGTCCCGTTTCGCTGTGCATGGCACTCAATGCGCTGGGCCGCCCGATAGTGCTTAGCCAAGTATTGCAAAACGTGTACGACCCGGCTTCCGATATTTTTGGTAATTGGTTTTTTAACACGGCGTATGCGTCCCAGCAAGGATTGGACGTTCACTTTTGGCGGTTTAATGCACTTAGCGAATTGGCTGATTATTGTACACCCCATGCATTGGTAGCGGCCAGTATTGCTTATGGGGAAAATGAACTTCCCGGTGCCCCACAACCGAAAACCGAAGGGCACTTTGTTCTCATTCGCGGTTGGAAAGACGGACAAATTTTAGTGGCCGATCCGGCTGCCGAAACAGCAAGCGAAGTGCTGCGTGCTTATGATGCAACACTCTTTGCGCGTGCGTGGTTAAAAAATAAACAAGGATCTGCCTATACGATTCAAAAACGTTAAATACTGTTTCCCTGGAAGGAAAATTCTATGAAAAAACTATTATTTTTGCTAGTTGGTTTATCCTTTTTTGCGGCCTGCGCCAAGCAGGATTTAAAAGATACGCTGGTCGTTGCCCACAAGGGCGAAATGGAATCATTGGATCCTGTCTATTCGTATGACGGTGTTACGCATGGGATGTTAATTAACGTGTATGATACGCTTTTAAAATTTAAAGGCAGTTCTCTTACGGACTTGGAACCTTCTCTTGCCACTCAAGTTCCCACCGTGGAAAACGGACTGATTTCCAAAGATGGGAAAACCTACACATTTCCAATTCGCCAAGGTGTAAAATTCCACGACGGGGAAGATTTGACGCCCGAAGATGTACGTTATTCCATTTTGCGGTTTTTACTTTCAGATGTTTCCGGCGGGCCTTCCAGTTTATTATTGGAACCAATTTTAGGTGTTTCTTCTACTCGCAATGATAAAGGCGAAATCGTCGTAGATTTTAACGAAGCCGCCCGCGCGGTGCGCGTGGAGGGGGATAAAGTAATTATTACGCTCAAACGTCCGTTTGCTCCTTTCTTATATATTTTGGCGCGTTGGGGATATGTGGTCAGCAAACCGTGGGCCGTGCAAAATGGCGCGTGGAACGGCGAAGAAGCCACTTGGAAACAATTTAATAATTTTACTAAAGACGCTTCACCGCTGTTTGATAAAACAAATGGTACCGGGCCGTTTAAAGTAGCCCGGTGGGATATTGCCGCCAAACGGTTGACGTTGGTGTCCAACGAAAATTATTTTGCGGGAGCTCCCCGTATTAAAACGATTTTAATGATGACCGTGGATGAACCCAGCACGGTGCGCCTTATGTTAGAAGCAGGCGATGCGGATGTGGCGGAAATTTCACCTAAATTTATTTCGCAACTAAAAGGAAATTCGGATATCGCAGTATATGATAACTTGCCGCGTTTGCGCACGGACCCGGTCATCTTCTTTACGCGTGATATCAATATGCAGGCCAATCCGGATGTTGGTTCCGGAAAGTTGGACGGCCAAGGTATTCCGGCCAATTTCTTTGATGACAAAGATTTACGCAAAGCGTTTGCTTATGCGTTTGATTATGATGCGTTTTTAAAGGAATCTATGGAAGGCCGGGGCGAATTGGCCATCGGTCCGGCTCCGCAAGGGTTAGTAAAGCAAGATTCTTCTTGGCCCCACTATACATTTGATTTGAAAAAAGCCGAAGAACACTTTAAAAAGGCATGGGGCGGCCAAGTGTGGGAAAAAGGTTTTAAATTTACAATTACTTACAATACCAGCGGCGAAATGCGTCAAATTGCCAGTGAAATTTTAAAACGCAATGTGGAAAAACTAAACCCTAAATTCCAAATTGATTTGCGCGGCGTGACGTGGCCGGCCTTCTTGGAAAAAACTGCCAAACGCCAAATGCCGATGTGGGCACGCGGTTGGGTGGCCGATTATGCCGATGCGCATAATTTCTATTTTCCGTTCTTGCATAGCCAAGGCCGATATGCCTTGTCGCAAGGGTATAAAAATGCGGAAATAGACCGGTTGATTGAACAGGCCGTGGTGGAAACAAACCCGCAAAAACGCCAAGCACTCTATGCTAAAGTGCACCGCTTGATGCAGGAAGATGCCATGCAAATCTATACCGTTCACCCTACCGGTCTGTGGGCCATGCGCGCCAATGTAAAAGGGTTTACGGATAACCCGGTTTACATGGGAATTTATTTTTACCCGATGTATAAATAAGTATTGGTGTATGTTTTGTTTTGGCTTTGTTAATACTGTTTTTCTTGCGCCCGCACTTCCAACTATGCTATAATAAAGTGCGGGGTAGAGAAGCCTGGTATCTCGCAAGGCCCATAACCTTGAGAACACTGGTTCAAATCCAGTCCCCGCAAGATTTTTCTTTTTAAACCGTCCGCAAGGGCGGTTTTTTTATGAGATATTGGCGTGATGCCCGTCTTTTATGTA
>CADBFX010000043.1 GCA_902794125.1 uncultured Elusimicrobium sp.
TCTTCTTCCGCTTCGTTGGCGCGTTCGGTACGTTTACGCAATAAATGCGAAAGAATTTTCTTGCGCAAGCGAATAGAAGTAGGTGTAATTTCCACCAATTCGTCCGGCGCGATATATTCTACCGCTTGTTCCAAACTCATTTGCCGCGGCGGAGTGAGTACGTAAGATTCGTCGCTGGCTTTACTTCTCATATTGCTTAAATGTTTGGCTTTGCAGGGGTTTACCACCAAGTCGTTGGCGCGGGAATTTTGCCCCACGATTTGCCCAGCATACACTTTTACCCCCGGCCCTAAGAAAAGCTCGCCGTTAGATTCCAACGCATAGAGCGCGTACGGCGTGGTTTCGCCGTCTTCTTTGGCAATCAGCACGCCGTTGTGGCGCAAGTCCGGCAGGTTCACTTTGGGATAATATCCGTGGAAACTGTGGTGCATAATACCGGTTCCGCGGGTGTTGGTTAAAAATTCGTTTTTAAAACCGATAAGTGCACGCGACGGAATTAAATATTCCAGGCGCAAGCGGTCTTCTCCTTCGGAAACCATATTTTCCAGTTTCGCCGCACGCGTGCCCACCAGCGTAAATACGGCTCCTTGGAACTCACTGCGAATATCCAAAATCAAATATTCCATTGGTTCCAACAGTTGGCCGTTTTCTTCTTTGTAAATTACTTCCGGAGAAGAAACAGCCAATTCAAACCCTTCGCGGCGCATATTTTCAATTAAAATAGTCAGGTGCAGTTCCCCGCGGCCATATACTTTAAATTTGCCTTCGCCTTCCAACTGTTCCACTTTCAAGCCGACGTTTGTTTGGGCTTCTTTTTCCAAACGGTTTTTTAAGTGGCGGCTGGTAACAAATTTACCTTCTTTGCCGGAGAACGGGCTGTCGTTAACCATAAAGTCCATAGACATGGTCGGCTCATCAATGGTAAGCGGCGGAAGGGCCTTGAGCGCATCCGGGCGACAAATAGTGTCCCCCACGTCCACGCCTTCTAAACCGGCAATGGAAACAATGTCTCCCGCTTTAGCTTCTTCCACTTCTACTTTGCCAAGCCCCAAGAACCGTTCAATTTTAGCGGCTTTGGCCTGGGTAACCGTTCCGTTGTGGTGCATAAGAGCGACTTGTTGGCCTTTTTTGATGTTACCCGCTAAAATACGGCCAATACCTACGTGACCTAAAAAGTTGTTGTAGTCCAACATGGTTACCTGCATTTGAAGCGGCGCATTTAAGTCAGCCACCGGCGCGGGTACGTGCGATAAAATAGTGTCTAAAATAGGCGCAATGTCTTTGCCTTTTTCTTCCATTTTAAGGCTCGCCCAGCCGGCACGGCCGGAAGCGTAAATAATCGGGAAATCCAGTTGTTCATCCGTCGCACCCAGTTCCATAAAAAGCGTAAACACTTCATCTACTACTTCGCTGGGGCGGACGTGTTCGCGGTCCATTTTGTTAATAACTACAATCGGCTTAAGTCCCAGTTCCAATGCTTTGCGTAACACGAAACGTGTTTGCGGCATGGGGCCTTCCACCGCATCTACCATCAAGATAGCACCGTCCACCATGCGCAACACGCGTTCTACTTCGCTGCCGAAATCCGCATGGCCGGGCGTGTCAACAATGTTAATTGTATGGCCTTTGTAACCGATAGCGGTACATTTGGCTAAAATCGTAATACCGCGTTCACGTTCCAACGGGTTGGAATCCAATACGGTATCTTGTGCTTCATCTTCTTTTACTTTAAATTCTCCGGCAAATTTGAGGAGGGAATCCACGACGGTCGTCTTGCCGTGGTCAACGTGCGCAATAATAGCCACGTTGCGTACATCTGAGCGGGTGTTAGTCATATTACAATACAATCTTCCTAATTAAGTTATTGCGGTGGAGTGAGATTTCCAAAACGCAGATTATTTATATTTTAGTATTTTTTGAGCAACCCTGCTTAATTTCCTTCGCAAAATAATTTATAATAAATTTATGGAACGCTTAGTAGAAATGCTGGTTATCATCGGCTTATTGTACGCAGGATACGCCCTTACGCTGCAAAAATGGACGTATTTTACTCAAGCCGATTGGGAAAAACGAAAAACTGCCCTGAAAACCCAAGGACTGGCAAACACTTTTTATTTTATTAACGCCCGTACGCAATTTTTATTAACGCTTGTCAGCGGCGGGCTGTTCACTTTTTATTGGCTTTATAAACAATGGTCGTCCGTTTTACAAGGTTTTCGCCGCTTAGAGGGCGGGCCGCTTCGCTTTGGGCCGTTTTTGCGCACGCTTGGCGGCTGCTTTACTTTCTTTTCACTCGGCGGAATTATCAACCGCACCTGCGAATATATGCATAAAAAACCGGCTTTGCCAGCCGCTATTTGGGGGTTGTTATGGCTGGGTGGCTTGGCCGCCGTTTTTGCGCCGTTACCAGTCGGGTGGCGGATAACGGGATACCTTTTCTTCTGTGCAGCTCCGGCTGCATTTCAACGCCGCTTAAACGTACTGCCTAAAACTGCCCCCTCCGCCTGGCCGAAAATCACAGAACTACTCGTGGCAATTGCCGGGTTTATCGGTTGCGCTTCGCTAGTGGCTGTGCTGCATCAAAAAGGGTTATTCTAGCCGCACCCCCTCCAAAAGCGGTATAATATAAGTATGATTATTGATGATGAAAAACTACAACGCACGCTGGAAAAAGCCGCGTCGCACGACGACACGCAAGTAGCCGCCATTTTAACCAAGGCCAAAGAACTCAAAGGCATTTCTTTGGACGAAGCCGCTGTTTTACTAAACATAACCGACCCGAAATTATTACATCAACTTTTTGATACGGCTAAATATATTAAAGAAGCTATTTACGGAAATCGCATCGTATTATTTGCACCGTTATATATTTCCAATTTATGTAAAAACGAATGTGTATATTGCGCGTTCCGCCGCTCCAACACCACGCTTAAACGCCACGCCAGCAGCCAGGACGAAATCCGCCAGGAAGTAGAGGCCCTGTTAAAACAAGGCCACAAGCGCATTTTAATGGTGGCGGGTGAAGCCTACCCCGGGGGCGGACTTCAATACGTGTTTGACAGTATTAAAACCATTTACGATACGCGCTGGAACGGCCAAAATATACGCCGGGTAAACGTGAATATTGCCCCGCTTACGTTGGAACAGTTTGCCGATTTAAAAAAATGCAATATCGGCACGTTCCAAGTGTTTCAGGAAACGTATCACAAAGAAACGTACGAAAAACTCCATTTAGCCGGCTCTAAAAAAGATTATCAATTCCGCCTAGACGTAATGGACCGCGCGCTGGAGGCCGGGATGAACGACGTGGGCATTGGGCCGCTACTGGGCTTATACGACCACAAATATGAAATTTTGGCCACGCTGGAACACTCCTGGTATTTGGATAAAAAATACGGCGTCGGGCCGCATACCATTTCTATTCCGCGCTTGGAACCGGCGGAAGGGAGTTATTTAAGCACGCACCCTAACGACGTATTAAGCGACGACGAATTTAAAAAATGCGTAGCCGTGTTACGTTTAGCGGTGCCGTACACGGGTATTATTTTAAGCACCCGCGAAACGCCCGCCATGCGTAACGCCTGTTTGGAATTAGGCGTATCGCAAATTTCGGCCGATTCGCGCGTCAACCCCGGCGGCTACTCGTACGATAAAGAAAACGGCAGCCAGTTTACCCTCAGCGACAGCCGCACCTTAGCCGAAGTGATTGACGCCGTGGTGGACGCCAAACACATGCCTTCTTTCTGCACAGGTTGCTACCGCTTGGGCCGTGTAGGCAAGGATTTTATGGATATGGCAAAACCGGGGCTTATTAAAACGCACTGTTTGCCTAACGCTATGTTTACCTTTGCCGAATATTTGGAAGATTTTGCCCCCCTCCCGCTTAAGGAAAAGGGTTACGCACTTATCAACCAAACCGCCAAGGAAGCCTTTGCGGCGGACTCGCCTATCCATAAGCTGATTGAAGACAATTTAACAAAAATCAAATCCGGCAAACGCGATTTGTATTTTTGAGGTTGTTTCCTTTGTATTGAAAAGTTGTTTATAGATAAACAAAAAAGGCCGGGCTTATAAAAGCCCGGCCTTTAATTTCTAAGAAAACTTAGAATTTGATCAACATACCGAGTTGGCCTTTGACGTTGTCAGAGCCATAGCTGGTTTTGTTGAACGCAGTACCATTCCAAGCAGTCAACTTGGCATAGCCGGCACCGGCAAACAATTCCACATATTCGTTGTGGGCATATTTTACGGTCAAGTCAGCTTCCAAGGTGGCGGAGTGGTCCATGCGGTGATCTTGGAAGGTATAACCATCCAAGGACACGGTCCATTTGTCAGCCGGTTTAGCATCAAAACCAAGGTTAAATAACGCTACGCCTTCTTCATCAAACCGGTTTCCGAAGACATAAATCATTCCACCGTAGCGTTGACCGATTAACAAACCGGGAGTATAGTTACCAAGCGCCCAGAAATTTCCGTTAGCGTAGTAGAACGTACCGCGCGCCGTTACCGCTTCAATATCCGTAGCCACGTCCAATTTTACCATGTGGCCGGTGGCGTGGTGTTCTTTGAATAAGTGATTACCGCCGAAGTTACGGGCATATTCTGCGCTGAA
>CADBFX010000044.1 GCA_902794125.1 uncultured Elusimicrobium sp.
AACATCAACGCAGAAATTATGTTTGTGGGCGAAGGCCCCGGCTTTGATGAAGACCGCCAGGGCCGTCCGTTTGTAGGCCGCGCCGGGCAATTATTAGACAAAATGATTATTGCCATGGGGCTTACGCGCGAACAAGTATTTATTGCCAATATTGCCAAATGCCACCCCATGATTGACCCCTTGCACCCCGATAAACACGGCAACGACCGCGCCCCCAACGCCGGTGAAATTGCCTGTTGCCGCAAATATTTAGAGCAACAAATTGCTATTATCTGCCCCAAATATATTGTGGCGCTAGGTGGTGTAGCCGCTAAGGCACTCATCTCGGATGCAAAATCTTTAGGGGCACTTCGCGGCCAATTTTACGATTTGCATTTAGATAACGTCACCTTACCTAAACCCGTTAAAATCATTGCCACGTTCCACCCGGCGGCCTTACTTCGCAATCCCAACTGGAAAAAAGATGCCTGGATTGATTTGCAGCTGGTAATGGATAAAATGGGCCTAAAGGGCGCTCGCAAATAAGTTATGTTCTGTAAAGTAGTCTTTGACGTACCGTTAGACCGCGATTTTGACTACCTTGTTCCCAAGGAGTTGGAGGACCGTCTGCGCCCCGGCATGCGTATTACCGCCCCGTTTGGGCGGCAACTAACGGGCGGACTAGTTACCCAAGTAACCGAAGTTTCCAACGCCCCTGCCAACGTTCAATTGAAAGAGATTACTTCTTTAGTTGATGAACACCCGTTATATGGCTCCGATTTATTCCCGTTGGCCCGCTTCATTAAAAGCCGTTGGGGCGGGCCGATTGGGCAAATTCTCTTTGGGTTAATTCCATCCCAACCTTATTTTAAATTAGCAGACGCGCCCAGCACCGTTTCTATTTCCGTAAAAACGCCGGATTTTCAACTTACCTCCGCGCAAGAAAATACCTTACAAACCCTTCGCCAAGAACCTGCGTACCAATTTGCGCCTTATTTATTAAGCGGCCCGGCCCATAGCGGCAAAACCGAAACCGCCTTACGTCTGGCGGGCGAATCATTAGCCGGCTACGGACAGGTGCTTATTACGGTGCCGGATATTGCGGCCGCCAGGCAGTTTATTTGGCAAGCGCAACAGCGTTTCGGCGAGGATAACGCCTTTTGTTGGCACAGCCGCATGTTACTCAGTAAAAAGAAAAAATATTTTTCAGCCATTTCCAACGGGCTTCCTTGCATCGTCATCGGGACCCGTTCTGCTACGCTACTTCCCTTTAAAAATTTACGCCTTTGCGTCATGTTGGATGAAGGCGATGATAATTATAAACAAGAAGAAAACAAACCGTATTATCATGCCCGCGACGTTTTATTATTTCGTGCTAAAATGCACGGGGCCACGGCACTACTCGTTTCGGCCACTCCCAGCGTGGAAACGGAAAAAATGGTTCAAGACGGCATATTAAAACATTTGGTATTTAAACAAACGGTTCCCGGGCGCGGGTATCGGGTACAAGTAAAAATCACTTCTAAAAAGGGTGATAAATCTAAATTCTTTTCTGACTTTTTATTAGCCGAAATAGAAGAAAACTTACGCCGAAAACAACAAACGCTTCTTTTTTTAAACCGTCAGGGATATGCCAATGCGTACTATTGCTTAAACTGCGGTACTTACGCTAAATGTAAAAAATGCGGGGCAGTTCTCTCTCGTGAAAAAACAAGTGAACACGACGGCCTCGTTTGCAAAAAATGCGGCCAACGGGAACCCTTGGAACAAGAATGTCCCAAATGCCACAACGTTATTTTTAAATCGCGCGGGGGCGGCACTCAAAAAATCGCTGCCGAAGTCAGTAAGTTTTTCCCGATGGCGCGCGTACTGCGTTTAGAATCGGACACGTTAAAAACAAAAGCCGGGCAAGGGTTTGAAGCATTAAATGCTTTGCATACCGGGCAAGCGGATATTATCGTTGGCACCCGGGTAGCAGCCGGAGCATTACGCGGAGCCAAAATTACCCTATCTGCCGTTCTGGATGCGGACTTAGAACTCAATACCCCCGATTACCGCTCCAGCGAAAAATTCGGCCGCCTACTTTTTGACTTATATGGTCAGTTATCCGGCCAACCAAACGGCCGCTTAATTATCCAAACGGCTGATGCAGAAGCATATGATTATGCACCCCTTTCCTCCGGCGATTATACTGCTGCTGCCGAAGCGGAAACATCACTGCGCGAAAGTTTTAATTATCCCCCCTTTGTGCACCTATTTAGAATGACACTTAAAAGCAAAGATAATGCCTTGCTGCAAGCCGAAACTGCCCGTTTGCGCCGTCTTTGTGCACCACTGGCCGCAGAGATACTGGGCCCGGTATGGTGTGCTAAAAAAACCGATACACTCAAAAAACAGTATTTGCTATTTAAAACAGATGAATCCCGCCGGGCCGACTTACTGGCCGCCCTTGATACATTTGAACCGGTCGGGAAAGTGACTGTAAAATTAGCGGCCGACCCGTACGATTTTTATTAATTTGATAAAATATAAATATATTGAAACGCAGGAGCAACTTATGACCATTGACGAACAAATTTCTTTTTTAACACGCGGATGTGTGGATGTAGTGTCTAAGGCGGACCTCGCCAAAAAATTGGAATCCGGCAAAACGCTTAAAGTGAAACTCGGCTGTGACCCGACGAGTGCGGACTTGCACTTAGGGCATAGCGTGGCCTTATCGCTCTTGCGCCGCTTTCAAGATTTGGGACATACGGCTGTACTCGTCATCGGCGATTTTACGGCCGCCATCGGCGATCCTTCCGGCCGTGATTCTACCCGCCCCGTTTTGCCGCGCGAAAAGATTTTAGAAAATGCCAAAACCTATACCGATCAGGCCTTTAAAGTGTTAGATCCGGCCAAAACGGAAATCCGCTTTAATAGCGAATGGTTGGATCCGTTCGTCAGCGGCAAAGAACTTTTGCAAACCTTGCAAAAAGTAACCGTCGCACAAGTGTTAGAACGCGAAGATTTCAAAAGCCGTATGGCTTCCGGCAGCCCGATTAGCATGTTGGAAGTGCTTTACAGCTTATTCCAAGGGCAAGATTCCGTGGCCTTAAAAGCCGATATTGAACTGGGCGGAACGGACCAAATCTTCAACCTGCTCGTCGGTCGCCAACTGCAAAAAAATAACGGTCAAGAACCGCAAGTGGCAATCACAGTGCCGCTATTGGTTGGGTTAGACGGCGTGAAAAAAATGTCCAAATCGTATGGAAACTACGTCGGTTTAAATGACGCGCCTAACGATATGTTTGGCAAATTAATGTCCGTTCCGGACGAATTAATGCCGCTTTACTACGAACTTTTAACCAGCGAAAATATGGACGAAATCAAAGCCATGCACCCTATGGCTGCCAAAAAGAAACTGGCCGGCATTTTGGTAACGCGCTTCCACAACGAAGCCGCCGCAAAAGCTGCGCTAGAAAATTTTGAAAAAGTATTCTCTAAAAAAGAATTACCAACGGACATCCCGCAGTTTAAGCCGGAACCGGGTGCCATGATTTCCGCTGTGTTATTTGCGGCTGGAGCCGCCACCAGCAAAAACAAAGCCCGCGCGCTTATTGAACAGGGTGCCGTGCGTTTAAAAGGCGAAAAGGTAGCGGCGGACGGCCCGATTGCTTTTGAAAATGGCGATGTGTTACAAGCCGGTAAACGTCACTTTTTTAAACTCGTAAAGTAATATGAAACGTTTTCTTTGGCAAGCAGGTAGCTGTGTAGTAGCCCTTGTGTTGTTGACATGGGCTGCACATAGTTATTTTTTTAGCAAAGGCGAATTGATGACCATTACCATTTCCCACGGACAAAGCGGGTCCGCCGTAGCCAAAGAATTAAAAGAAAAAGGCATTATCCGCAGTGAACTCTTGTTTAAAATTCTTCTGCGGCTTACTTCTTCCTCTTCGGATTTAAAAGCCGGTAAATTTGATTTACGCAAACGCACTTCTGATTTAGAAGTAATTAACTGCATTAAATCGGGCAAATGTACGCATTATGAAAAAGTTACCTTTTTAGAAGGTTGGCGCAGTGAAGAAATCGCGGAAGTACTGGCGGCTACCGGCATTACGGATGCCAACGAATTTTTGCGCATTGTGCGCGCCCAAGAGTTAGAGGGTTATTTGTTCCCCTCCACTTATTTATTTACCATTGATATGCCTGCCAAAAAGGTAGTAAACGAAATGGTAAGTGAATATCATAAAAAAGTAGATCCGTTATTTAAAAAATATCCTACCGATTTATCCGAAAAACAAGTGCTTATCTTGGCTTCTATTGTGGAAAGGGAGGCCGTTGTACACGATGAACGCTCCAAAATTGCGGCCGTGTATTTGAACCGTTTTCGTATCGGCAAACGCTTGGAGGCCGACCCGACTGTGCAATATGCATTGGGCTTTAACTTAAAAGAAAACCGTTATTGGAAAAAAGGGTTGACGTATAATGATTTAAAAATTAAATCACCGTATAACACCTACCGCAACGAAGGGCTTCCGCCCGGACCTATTTGCAATCCGGGGTATGAATCAATTAAAGGCGTGCTCAACCCGGAGCCGAATTTTGAAGC
>CADBFX010000045.1 GCA_902794125.1 uncultured Elusimicrobium sp.
CAAAGCGTGGGCTACTTTTAATTTGGCCAAAGAGGTATGGACGGATAAAGAACCTGCCTTAACGGAAAAAGATAAATATCAAAAAACTATTTTCTTCCCCATCGGCAAAACAAATGATGCCTACGCCAAATACTTTGTGGGACAAAGTTATCTGGCGCCGATTTCTACCGAACAAGTTACTTTTTATAACGTAACATTTGAGCCCAAATGCCGCAACAACTGGCATATCCACCACGCTACCAAAGGTGGCGGGCAAATGTTAGTGGCCATTGGCGGACGTGGCTATTATCAAGAATGGGGTAAAGCGCCCATAGAAATGAAACCGGGTGACGTCGTTCATATCCCTGCAAATGTAAAGCATTGGCACGGAGCCGCGCCGGATAGTTGGTTTTCCCACTTGGCGTTTGAGTTAGAGGGTGAGAACACATCTAACGAATGGTTGGAAGCAGTAACGGACGAAGAATACGGCAAATTAAAATAGGGAGCGTATATGGAACAAACATTTATTAAATTAAATGACGGCAATTTGATTCCGCAATTTGGCACGGGTGTATTCCAAGTGCCGGACGGCAAAGAAACCTTAGGCGTAGTTAAAAATGCGCTAAATTTGGGTATTCGTCATATTGATACCGCCCATGCCTACCAAAATGAGCGCAGTGTCGGGGAAGCGGTTAAAGAGAGCGGTATAGCTAGAAAAGAAATTTGGATTACTACCAAACTGTGGCCCAGCGAATACGGCGAAGGGGTTACCTCACAGGCCATTGATAAGATGCTCAAACGCTTGGACACGGATTATATTGACTTGCTTCTGTTACACCAACAATTTGGCGATTATTTGGGCGCTTGGAAAGATATGGAAAAGGCCGTAAAAGACGGACGCGTCAAATCCATTGGTCTAAGTAATTTTGAGTCCCACCGTTTGGAAGAAGTATTGGAACAGGCCACTATTTATCCGTCTGTTTTGCAGGTGGAATGCCACCCGTACTACCAACAAAAAGAACTTAAAAAAAGAATCGCCAAGTACGGTACCGTTATAGAAAGTTGGTATCCCATTGGTCACGGAGATAAAGGACTGATAGAAGAGCCGTTATTTACGCGCCTTGCTAAAAAGTATCACAAAACCAATGTACAAATCATTTTGCGTTGGCACATACAAGAAGGAACCATTGTCTTCCCGCGCACGATGAATCCGGTGCATATGAAAGAAAACTTCGACATCTTTGATTTTGAACTGACTGCCGAGGAAATGAATGAAATTCGTGCGTTGGACAACGGCAAACGTTTCTTTACCATGACCTTGGAAGAACAAGAACGCAACTTAGGCGCTTGGAAACCGCAAGATTAATTAAAAGGAGAAAATATGAGTAAAAAAGTTTTAATTATATCTGCCTCACCCCGTAAGGGCGGAAATTCTGATTTGTTGTGCGAGCAGTTCTTGCTAGGTGCTAAAGAAGCCGGACACAATGTAGAAAAAATCTGTCTGCAAGAGCATAAAATCAACTATTGTTTAGGTTGCGGCGTGTGTAATAATACGCATACATGCGTGCAGAAAGATGATATGAAAAAACTGCTAGACAAAATGGTAGATGCGGACGTTATTGTATTAGCTACTCCGGTTTATTTCTACACTATGGACGGCCAACTTAAAACTTTTATTGACCGTTGCGTGCCCAGATATACGGAAATTTCCGATAAAGATTTCTATTTTATTGTAGCGGCTGCCGATACCAACAAAAACAATTTGGCCCCCGCTATAGAAGGACTGCGCGGGTTTACGCGCGATTGCTTGGAAGGCACCAAAGAAAAAGGCATTATTTACGGAACAGGCGCGTGGCAAAAGGGCGAAATAAAAGATCTACCCGCCTACAAACAAGCCTATGAAATGGGCAAAAAATGCTAAAAGGTTATAACATGAATAAAAAACTATTATTATTAGGAATAATTTTACTGGGAGGATTTAGTATGGCTACGGCAAAAAGCTGGGATAAAGTTTTCGCAAAAAGTGATAAAGTAACGGTCAAAAAAGTGCACTTTAAAAACCGCTATGGGATTAAACTAACGGGCGACTTATATATGCCTAAAGGAGTAGCCAAAGATGCCAAACTCCCCGCCATTGCGGTTAGCGGGCCTTTTGGGGCTGTAAAAGAGCAAAGCAGTGGCTTATACGCCCAAACATTGGCCGAACGTGGTTTTATTACACTGGCATTTGATCCGTCTTATACGGGGGAATCGGCCGGAAAACCCAGAAATGTGGCTTCTCCGGATATCAATACCGAAGATTTTAGCGCGGCAGTAGATTACTTAAGCACTCATAAAAATGTGGATGAAGATAAAATCGGTATTATCGGCATTTGCGGTTGGGGCGGTTGGGCATTAAACGCTGCTGCTATGGATACACGCATTAAAGCCACGGTTGCATCTACCATGTATGATATGACACGTGTGAGCGCAAAGGGGTATAACGATTCTGTGGATGAAAATGCCCGTTATGAAATGCTTAAACAATTAAATAATCAACGCACCCAAGATTATAGAAACGGCACTTATGCCGGGGCCCCGGGATTGCCGGAAAAATTAACCGGGAAAGAACCGCAATTTGTGCAAGATTATTGGAATTATTATAAAACACCGCGCGGGTTTCATAAACGTTCTATCAATTCTAATGGGAATTGGAACACTACTTCCGCGTTAGGGCTTATCAATCAGCCAGCGTTGCAACGCAGTAGCGAAATACGCAATGCCGTCCTCGTAATCCACGGCGCAAAAGCCCACAGCCGTTATTTTGGAGAGGATGCGTTTAAGAAATTAAAAGGCGAAAACAAGGAATTGCTGATTATTCCGGGTGCAAACCATGTGGATTTGTATGACAATATGGAAAAAATTCCATTTGATAAAATAGAGAATTTCTTTAAAACAAACTTAAAATAATGAGAGAACTTATGAAAAAAATACTTGCAGTATTACTAGGAGCCGTAACCTTGGCCGCTTGCCAAACCGCGCCCAAACAAGAGGCATCTGCCAACAAACCCGTGGTTCAAAATCTACGATAAGATTTCTAAAAATATTGACGGTAAAGTGGCTATTAAATTCCACACGGGCGAGCCGCACGGCCCGAATATTTTGCCGGTACCCATGGTAAAAGCCTTGTGGGAGCACATCCCCAACAGCACACTCGTGGAAACTAACGTATTTTACAATTCCCCGCGCCAAACCACCAAAGGCCACCGCGAGACACTTAAAATCAACGGTTGGACATTTACTAAAGTGGATATTATGGACGAAGACGGAACAGTTATGCTTCCTGTCAAAGGCGGCAAACACTTCAAGGAAATGTCCATGGGTAGCCATGTATTAAATTATGATTCTCTTGTCGTACTCACGCACTTTAAGGGCCACACCATGGGTGGTTACGGCGGAAGTTTAAAGAACATTGCTATCGGTATGGCGGATGGAAAAATCGGCAAAAAGATGATCCACCAAAAAGGCGATGAGCAATGGGGTTATACAGGGGCCCGTTTCATGGAGAATATGGTGGAATCTGCCAAAGCCACGGTGGACCATTTCGGCAAGAAGATTGTGTACATTAACGTACTGCGCCGCATGTCGGTAGATTGCGATTGTGCAGGCACTTCTGCCGCCGAACCCAAAGCACACGATATCGGCATTTTGGCCTCTACGGATTTGATGGCTGTGGACCAAGCGTCTCTTGATCAAGTGTATGCTCTACCGGAACACGAAGGGCATGATTTGAAAGAAAGAATAGAATCACGCGAGGGACTTCGCCAAATTTCTTATATGAAGGAACTTGGCATGGGAACAGGTGAATATACTTTAGTTGATATGGATAAATAACTATGAAAGCATTACTCATTAACGGAAGTCCACATAAAGAAGGATGTACTTTTACGGCACTGAGTGAAATGGCCAACACTCTTAAAAAAAACGGTATTGATAGTGAAATTTTTCACGTTGGCACAAAACCGATTGCTAACTGTATTGCTTGTGGAAAATGCCGCGAAACAGGTAAATGCGTGTTTGATACCGATGGCGTCAATGAGATTGGCGCACGATTAGATGAGTTTGACGCCATAGTGCTGGGCTCACCTGTTTATTATGCGGGGCCCTCCGGTCAACTTTGTTCATTTTGTGATCGGTTGTTTTTCTCTAATTCAAAGAAAATGGCCGGAAAGTTAGCAGCAGCTGTTGTATCTTGCCGCAGAGGCGGCGCAACGGCCTCTTTTGATCGGTTGAACAAGTATTTTACCATTACCAATATGCAGATAGTCGGATCCCAGTATTGGAATATGGTACACGGATTCACCCCGGAAGATGTACGCAAAGATATAGAAGGTTTGCAAACTATGCGTACACTGGCACAAAATATGGCTTGGCTACTCAAATGTATTGAACTGGGCAAAAAACACGGCATTAACAAACCGGAATATGAGCCGATAAAATTTACGAATTTTATTAACTAGGAGAACCCATGAAAAAATTACTGACACTTTTACTAACCGCATTATTTGCTACCGCCTGTAATGCCAAACCCAAAACCGAGGAGGCCCCAAAACCTATGACACAAAATAATAAAGTATTAGTAGTTTATTTTTCCCGCACCGGAGAACAATACAGCGTCGGGAATATTAAAGAAGGCAATACCGCCATCGTGGCTAAAATGATTGCCAATAAAACAGGAGCAGATTTGTTTGAAATTAAACTGGTAAACGATACGTACCCTGCTTCCTATACCGCGCTCACCAAAGCGGCACAACAAGAAAAACAAGCCAATGCCCGCCCTGAAGTGGCAGGCAAAGTATCTAATTTTGACGACTATGGCACGGTATTTATCGGATGCCCTAACTGGTGGGGCGATTTACCCATGGCCGTTTATACGTTTATGGAACAATACAACTGGGCGGGCAAAAAAGTAGCTCCGTTTGTAACGCACGAGGGCAGTGGCTTATCTTCTATTCCAAGCAGTATCAAGAAAACCACTAAAGCCGACGTATTGAGCGGATTTGCCCTTTACGGACACGAAGCCCAAAACGAACGTGAAAGTGCCAAACTCAAAGTGGATGCTTGGCTCAAAAAACTAGGTTTTTAGATGAAAAAACTTATCCAACCCTTACGTCTTCTTGTACAGGCCTGCTTTATGGCGGGCCTGTTTTTGCCTATATTCCCGTTTGCGGATAACATCGGACAGAAAATTTGGATAACTATTTTGTTTGTGGGGGTGTTTTTCTGCGGATGGATCTGTCCGTTTGGGGCGTTGCAGGATTGGCTCGGTTGGATAGCCAAAAAATTACATTTTCCCCGCTACAAACTGCCACAAAAGTTACAACAATATGTTCAACTGCTGCGCTACGTTTTGTACGGCTTAAGCGTGATAAACATTGTGCTTTTTTTCCTCAACAGCCGCTTCTTTTTTGAGCATAGCGTGGTGGCCGGTGCCTGGGAGTGGGTGAGCGGTAGCGTGATGGCACTTTTTTTATTGGCTACGCTATTTACGGACCGCCCTTTCTGCAATTATTTTTGTGTAAAAGGCGCCTCGTTAGGGGTATGGAGCGTATTACGCCCCATTGGAATGACAAGAGAAGAAAAAAACTGCGCACATTGTTCCAAATGCGACCAAATATGCCCCATGAATATTGAAGTTTCTAGCGTAGCATTTGTACGTCATCCCAACTGCATTAACTGTATGCAGTGTTTAACTGCCTGCCCAAAAGGATGTATAAAGTTTAAGTTAATTCATTCCAAAAGATAATACCTAGCCCCTTACTTAGTTAAGGGGCTTTTTAATGTCTAAAAATATGTATCCAATCTCCGAAGTACGCATCCCCTTAATGTGATAAAATAACAATAGGGAGAAAATATGAAAAAGCTATTTGGGTTACTGGTACTATTTACTACAACAACCGTACTTTATGGGTTGGATGTTTCTTCTTTGTCCTTGGCTGATTGCGAGCGGGATGCGCTTAAATCTTCCGCCCAACTGCAAGGTTTAGAAGCACAAGTCCGTTCTTCGCAAGCACAGGAAAAAAGCGTGGCTTCGTCCCTTTATCCGTCTTTGTCATTAGATGCAAAGGGCGTTTGGGTATCGGAAGTTCCCACGCTCAAGTTCGGTGGGCAAGAGTTAAAATTTGGCGATACTTGGGGATATTCTGTCGGGCCGACTGCCAGTTGGGTGCTATTCGATAACGGGGCACGCAGTTCTCTTAAAAAAAGTGCTTCTAAAGCGGCTAGCGCGCAAGAACAGTCTTATGAATTTGCCCGGAAACAAATTTTATTGCAAGTGCGCCAATCGTATTTTGCGGTGCAACAACTTTTACAACAATTGGTGCTGCTTAACGGACAATTGGAAGTTGTGCAAAAGCAACTTGCCGATGTGGAGTCCGCTTACAAAGCCGGTTCTAAAAGTAATTTAGATGTTTCTATCGCCCGCAAACAAGTATTAAAAACGCAAACGGCTATGAGTGGGGCACGCAGTGCATTGGCAGGGCAATTACGTGCGCTGTTTAAGTTGACCGGAACTGATTACAACATTGACCCCTCATACCCAACAGATAAACGCCTTGCTAACGCCAAAGAAGAGAATAAAACCTCCGCTGTATTAGATACGGACCCGTTGGAAAATACGCTCCAATTGTTCCGCCCATATGGGCAGAGCGAGTTTGATGAAAACTCCCCTAAATTGGCAGCTTTGGATGAAATGGCCCAGTATTACGATTATTTGGCCGACAGTTATAAATCTTCGCTCTATCCGCGTGTGGCACTTCAAGGCGGTGCTTACTTTGAATACCCCAACGGTGCTATCCGCGAACATGTATTTTTAGGACGTGCGGGAGCGGCTGTTTCTATTCCATTATTTGAAGGTGGCAAAGACCGTCAGCAAGCCAAGGCGCAAA
>CADBFX010000046.1 GCA_902794125.1 uncultured Elusimicrobium sp.
TAAAAGCGGGCTGGAAAAAATCAAATACGAAACCCCGTTATTGGAAGAGCCGCTCAAAGATACGTACGGTTGTATGCTTTACCAAGAGCAAATCATGCAAATTTCTAAGCTCTTAGGCGGTTTTACGCCCGGCGAAGCCGATACGCTGCGCAAGGCCATGGGTAAAAAGAAGATAGACGTAATGGAAAAATTCGGGAAGAAATTTGTGGAAGGATGTAAAGCACATAAAATCCCCGAAAAAACCGCCACGCATATTTACGAACAGATGAAGGCGTTTGCCGGATACGGTTTTAATAAATCACACTCGTATGCGTACGCGCTGGTGTCGTATCAAACGGCCTATTTAAAAGCCAATTATCCGATAGAATTTATGTGTGCCGCGCTTACCAACGAAATCGGGCACAATGCTATCGGTGCCGACGATAAGGAAAATAAAATCGTTACGTATTTGGAAGAAGCGCGCAGCATGGGTTTTGAAATTTTACCGCCGGATGTAAACGCGTCCGAGCCGGAATTTTCTGTGGAAGAAAAAGACGGAAAGGAATATATCCGCTACGCGTTAGAGGCTATTAAAAACGCGGGAGAAGAAGGGTGTATTTCCATTGTTCAGGCACGGAAAAAAGACGGCCCTTATACGTCGCTGGAAGATTTATGCAACCGGGCGGATTTGTCGCAAGTAAACAAAAAAACCATTGAAAGTTTAACCAAAGCCGGCGCGTTAGATAGCACGGCCCCCGGGCAGGACCCTAAAAAAACGCGTGCGTTTGTGTTGGCCAATATTGAGCGCGCCGTGGACGAAGCCCACCTAATGGCTAAAGAGAAAGAATCTTCTAACACGGGCAATTTGTTCGGGGATGATTTTTCTGCGGTGCTTTCCGTCAAAAAAAGTAAACCGATAGAGGCCCCCGCTTTAACGCAAAACGAATTGTTAAATTACGAAAAAGAAGTGTTGGGCCTTTATTTTAGCGGACACCCCATGGCCAAGTATCAAGCCAATTTGCAACAGTTGCATTGTACGCCGATTGTGGATATTTTGGAAGGGCGCGCCAGCGGGCGGCTTAATGTGCTGGGTATTGTAACCCTTTTTAAACGCCGCCAAAATAAGAAAACCAAAAAAGATTGGGCCCAAATGGTAATTGAGGATTGCACGGGCTCGCTGGCGGTAAACGTATTCCCTCGCACATATGAACAAATTGCCTCCAAACTGGCTCCCAACGCTATTTTAAATTTTTTAGGGGATGTGCGGCTGGATGAAGACAGTGCCCGTATTGAACTCAACTTGCAGGACGTGAGTAATATTACCGATTTGATAGCCAGCATTGCCAAAGAATTTATTATTACTATTCCGGCCGGTTATTCCAAGGAAAACCTGCAAAAACTAAAGAGTTACCTGGATATGACCCGTGGCACTACAACGGTGGTTTTGGAAGTGCCTTCTAAAGAAGATCCGTCCAAGTTGCACCGTATTCGCACCAGTAAGCGCATTTTGCTGCACAAAGGGCTCCTGGAGTTTATAGAAAATACCATGGGCAATGCCTGGCGGTTTAAGTAGGAATATATTTTAGAAACAGCGAGCAGAAATTCAAACACTTGTTTGAATTTCTGCTTTTATTTTTATATAATTTAATAGTAGTATGAAAGATACCCGAACTAAAATTTTGCGCGTTGCCGCGCATTTTTTTGCCCAAAAAGGATTCTCCGGCACGTCCGTGCGGGAGATTGTTTCCGCGGCGGGCGAAAATGTGGCGGCTATCAGTTATCACTTCGGCAGCAAAAAGAAACTCTATCAGGAAACTATTAAGTTCCTTATTGAGCAACACCGGGCCGAAGTGTGGAAAGAACAAACCGCACATCCTACGGCTAAAGAGGTAGCCCGCTATTCATATAAGCAGGCGTTGGAACTGCTACATGTAATGATGGATTACCTGCTTGAAAACGGGCTCAACCGGAAAAACCTTCCGCTGGAGCGTATTTTTACACAGGCGGAGCTGGGCTCCCCCGCTATGCGCGAGATGCTTTTTTCGTACTTGGCGCCGTTTCATGAACTGCCCTATAAGTTGCTGTCCAAACTAACGGGGCTTGCGGAAAAATCGCCGGAGTTGTTGGTGGTATCTCATAGTATTTTTGGGCAGGTTATGTTGTCGGAAAGTCACCGATTGGTGATATTAAATAAGATGGGAATTAAACGTATTTCGCCGCAATTATGTGAACAAATTAAGCAAGTAGTGTGGCGTCACACGTTAGCAATTTTAAATTCTTATAAAAAAGGAAATAAACAAAAATGAAAAAATATGCCGTATTAGCCGTATGTTTGGGGTTTGCCTTACCGGCTTTTGCGCTGGACCCTTTGTTTGTTCACTCGGTCCGGCCGCCGAAAGGATGTATTGATAAAGATGTCGCAAACGAAGAATTAGGCTTGCGTGATTTGTTGCAAATCAGTATTTGCACTAACCCGTCGTTAAGTGCCCAATATATGGGTGTCAAAGCGGCCGAAGCAAATGTGGGTACGGCGCGGGGAGCCTATTTGCCCTCTGTTGTGTTAACCGGACAAGGAAATGTGGCCGGGGAAAAAATAGAGGGTGGCTCTCACTACACGCAAACGGAACCTTATTCCGGCGCGGCTACGGCTTCGTGGTTGCTTTTTGATTTCGGCGGCCGGGAAGCGCGTTCCTCTACCATGAAATCGTATTTTGAAGCGGCCAACTATGGCTACAATGCAGCGTTGCACGATTTGGTGCTTTCCGTACAAAGTGCGTATTTGAATTTACTGGCGGCAAAAGAATCGCTCATTAGTGCCAAAGCCAGTTTAGATACGTATAAACAATCGTATGATGAAGCGCAAAAACGTTATAAATTGGGCATGGTGTCTTTGAGCGATAAGTTGCAGGCCAAAACCCGCTACGAACAAGCCTTATTGACGGTTGTGTTAGCCGAAAATAAGGAAAAACAATATAGCGGTTCGTTAGCGGTACTGCTTAATATGGCTCCGACTACGCCGCTGCGGCTTCACCGCCCTTCCTTTGATTCTTCCATTACCGAAATTGAAACGGATGATGTTTCCGCTTTGTTAAAAGAAGCCTTGGAAAAACGCCCGGAATTGCGCGCGCAAGAAAGCAAGGAAAAAGCCGCCAAGTCCGAATTAACTTCGGCACGTACTGCTATGTTGCCTTCTATTAGTGCTACGGCTTCCGCCGCCATTAACGATACCAGCTGGAAACACGACTCGCTGTATAAGCGCAATAATACGGCGGGGCTGAGTGTCTCGTGGCCGATTTTTACCGGGTTTTCTAATATGTATGCCACCCAAGCCGCTTCGTATTCTTACCAGAAAGAACAACGCACCACGGAAAGTTTGCGTTTAAGCATCCAAGACGAAGTATGGCGTAATTACCAAAATTATAAAACGGCGGTCCGCGCGTATGAAATCAGCCAAACGGTGTTGGACAGTGCCGAAGAAAACCACCGGGTTGCCTTTCGTTACTATGAAGTAGGCAAGACCGATATCATCAGCCTGCTTAGTGCCGTAGCGCAACTGGCAGATGCGCGCCAAAACAAAATTACGGCGTACTACGATTTGTTATTAAGTAAAGCTAACTTATATAGAAGTATTGGGAAATAATTATGAATAAAAGAACTGTAAAAAGATATATTAAATATACGCTCGTTGCATTAGCGGGTGTTGCTCTTGGGTATTTTATCAAAGGGCATTTCTTTCCGGGCGGAGCCCAAATGGGTATCGGTGCCGGTCAGGCCAGCGTAATTGTAAAAACCTTGTCCAAAAAACCGATGGCTCTTGGCAAATCCTTTATTGCTAAAGTAGAGGCTATTAACGCTTCGGACGTTACACCGCAAGTGTCGGGCTATATTGACCAGGTCCTTTTTAAAGACGGTTCTTTTGTAAAAGAAGGGGATATTTGTAATTGATCAAGCCCGCTATCAAGCAGCTGCTCAATCGGCCGAAGCTTCGCTCGAAAAAGCCAAAGCCAGTTTGGCGCAAATTCAAAGCGACTATCACCGCGAACTTTCTTTGTATGAAGACCAAATGCTTTCTAAGGCAGATTTAGAAGTAGCCGAAAGCAATTTGGCTACCGCCAAAGCTAATGTAAAAGCCGCCCAAGCGGCCCTTGATTTAGCCAAATTGGATTTGGATTATACGCAGGTCCGCTCTCCGATTAGCGGTTATATCGGCAAGGCGCTGGTTACAAAAGGTAACTACGCTACCGCTTCGGCAAGTAAATTGGCGCGTGTGATTCAAATGGATCCGATTCGTGTGGTGTTTTCCATTACGGACAAAGAACGTTTGTCCGGTATGGACCAGCTGACTACCAGTGCGCCGGATATTCAAATTGCCTTGCCTAACGGGGACACGGTAGAAATTCCGCAAGCCAATGTATTTTCCGATAACGAAATTAATGCCCAAACGGCTACCATGGCTGTTTATGCGCAAGCTGCTAACCCGAATAACAAATTGGTGCCCGGCAACTACGTAAACGTAACGGTAAGTATGGACAAATTCCGCCCGGTTATTTTAGTACCCCAAACAGCCGTATCGCAAGATGCCAGCGGCCAATATGTAATGACGGTTACGGATGACAATACGGTGGTGCAAAAATATATTACCGTAGGCGATATGGTGCAAGGCCAA
>CADBFX010000047.1 GCA_902794125.1 uncultured Elusimicrobium sp.
CCTACACGTGAGACGATTGGCAATGTACCGTATTTCATGGAAATGAGTTGCGATAAACCGCACGGCTCAAAGCGCGAAGGCATTAAGAAAAAGTCCGAACCGCCGTAAATGCGGTGCGCTAAATCTTCGTCCAACCGACCGTTGTAACTTACTTTGCCGGCATTGTTACGAGCCAAACTTTGATAGGCTTTTTCCAACATAGGGTCGCCCATGCCCAAAATAACAAATTGTGCACGGTTTTTGAATTTTTCAATCACATTGACCACCATGTCTAAGCCTTTTTGGTAGTCCAACCGAGAAACAATCCCCACCACCGGCTTTTCTACCTCTTGTTCTAATTTGCATTGACGGCGCAAAGCTTGTTTGGCGGCGGCTTTACCGTTAACCACTTCGGCAATATCGTACCCCATGGGCAATGCCGGGTCCAGCTCCGGATCCCACACTTCGGTATCAATACCGTTGACGATCCCACAAAAGTGGTCTTTGCGATATTTTAATAATCCTTCTAAGCCGAATCCCATCGCTGGGTCGTTTTGCACTTCGCGTGCGTAGTTGGGGCTGACGGTATTTACATTATCGGCAAATACGATACCGCTTTTTAAGAAACTAATACCGCCATAATATTCAAATTTTTCAGGCGTGTAATCCACCGGGTGGAAACCCGCTTTGCGGAAAGAAGAATACGGGTAATGCCCTTGGTAAGCAATGTTGTGAATCGTGTACAAACTGCGCGTGCGCGTATAGAAAGCGTCCAGTTTGTAAACGGTTTTTAAATACGCCGGGATAAGCCCTGTTTGCCAATCGTGGCAATGGATTAAATCGGGTCTAAAGCCGATAAACTTACACCCTTCTAACACAGCGCGGGAAAATAAGATAAACCGTTCGTCATTATCCGGGTATTCGCCCACTTTGGTACGGTAGAGTTCGGGGCGGTCAAAATATTTACGGTTGCCCACAAAAAATACCAACACATTACCCCAGTTGATGTATGAAAGAGAGACCTGCTCAATACGGTCCCCGACAGGAATCAAATATACCCCGGGCACAATTTTAAGCGAGGATACCCGTACAATGTTGCGGTAATGCGGCAAAAAGAGAAGAACTTTGTTGCCTTTGCGCGAGGCAAATTGTTGGCAAAGAGCGCCTACGACGTCTGCCAACCCCCCCGTTTTACAAAATGGAAATGCTTCGCTAGCGGCTAATACGATATTCATAATGAAGAATCCTCCTGTTGATTCGTTTCAGTTACGGTTTCTTGTTCGGGTTGGCTCTCTTGTTCGGAGGGAACGCTGGCCGTTACTTCCGGTGTTTCCCCTATATTAGTTTCTTGTTCTGCAGCGGGTAGTTCCGGTGTAAAGAAATCACCCCGGTTATAACTGTTACGTTTAAAAAATGGATCTACCGAAGTGTCCAACGCTTCCAAGCGTTCTTCGCCTTCCAAGTCTTCCAGTGGAATAATCGCCGGTTCGGACAAGGCCGGCAACGGCTCGCCAAACGGTAAATCTTCCTGTTTTTCATGTAGATTTTTTGCAGCAAATACTTGCAAATCGGGCAGTTCGGAAATTTTATTAAGCCCGAACATGCGTAAAAATTCGTCGGTCGTTCCGTAAACCATCGGGCGGCCAATCGTATCTTTCTTGCCTACCACCCGCACCAGGGAACGTTCCAATAACCGTTCCAACGGACCGGCCACATCTACCCCGCGGATGGCTTCCATTTCCGCGCGGGTAATCGGTTGTTTATAAGCGATAATAGCCAACGTTTCTAAAGCCGCGTTGGAGAGTTTGGTAGTCATCTTTTCGTTATATAACCGGCGCACCCAACGGCCATATTCCGGCTTGGTGGCCATTTGAAATCCGCCCGCAATTTCTACAATTTGCACAGCGCGGCCTTGCGAAGCATATTCGGCTTGCAATTCTTCAATGATGGCGCGCACTTGCCGGGCATCCGTATTTTCCACTACGTCGGCCAAGCGGGTCGGTTTTACGGGACGATCGGTAATAAACAAAAGCGTTTCAATAATTTTTTTCAAGTCCTCCGTAGGTAACAGTTCCGGGGCTTGTTCCGTCGTTGCGGACGGTTCGGCCTGTGCGGGAGCCGTTTGTACGGTTGTTTCTTCGGTCGGGGTTGTGATTTCTTCTTGCTCTGACATGTATCCTCCGGGCTAATTCGCCTCGCCATGCATTAGGGTTTTAAAATCTTTATCTTTATTCTCGGGGTTTAAATAAATACGAATTCGGCCGAGTTGCTCATCTTGGCGAGCCAACAACTTTTTGATTTTCATCAGCTCCAACACCGCCATAAAGCACGTAATAATTCCGCGTTTTTTCGTCTCCCCTACAAAAATATCATCTAATAAAATCCACGTGCGGGCTTTTAATAAATCCACCACTTTTTGCATCTTGCTTTCAATCGGAAATTCTTCTACTTTGAGTAATTCTATACGTTTGCGTTCTTCCAACCGGTCAAACGCACGCTTAACGGCTGCCAGCAAATCAAACATTTGCAAATTGATGACCTTTTCGCCATTGTCAAAAATAGGCGCGGCACGGTAAAATTTATCTTTATTTTCTTCTAATTTTTGATCTAAAAATTTGCTCGCTTCTTTGTATTTTTGATATTCCACCAATTTGGCGATTAATTCTTTGGCTGGGTTGGGGCCTTCGTCTTCCGTCGTCGGGGCTTGGCTGGGCAATAAAGTTTTGGCTTTGATTTGCATCAGCGTACTGGCCATCACCAAAAATTCCCCCGCTACTTCCAAATTCAGTTCTTTCATCACGTTCAAATAATCCAAGTATTGCTTGGTTATTTCCGCAATGTTAATTTCGCACACGTCTAAATTGTCTTTTTTGATGAGGTGCAACAATAGGTCCATCGGGCCTTCAAAGACATTGATATGTACGTTAATGGGAGTAGGAGTTGCAATCATAATTATTTCGTTATTTTCATCACTTTTTTAACTTTTGCCAGCATTTGAGCGGCATTGGCCCGGGCCCGTTCCCGTCCGTCCGACACGATTTTTTCTAGTAAAGCCGTATCGCTTTCAAATTGTTTACGCCGCGCATTAAAGGCGGAAAGTTCCGGCTCCATCAAGGCAAAAAGTTCTTTTTTACATGCCACGCACCCTAACGCCCCGGCTTTGCATTCTTCGCACCGCTTAGCGGCATTGGGGTTGTAAATTTGATGGAACGCATACACCACACACCCTTCGGGATTAGCCGGATCGGTCGCTTTTTTCTTATTGGGGTCGGTGAACATCGTCATTACTTTTTTGCGTACACTATCCAAATTTTCCCCCAGCGAAATAGCATTGTTATATGATTTAGACATCTTCCGTCCGTCAATTCCCGGCACGCGGGCTACGTTGGTATAAAGCGGTTCGGGCTCGGTAAATACTTGCTCGCCATAAATTTCAGCAAAGCGACGAGCCAAATCACGTGCGATTTCCAAGTGGGCACCTACCGGCACGTAGGAAGCATTTTGAATTAAAATATCGGTTGCCATTAGCACCGGATATCCCAAAAAGCCAAAGCAGGAAATTTCATCATCTGCCGCAATAGAGGCCACTTTTTCGCCCAATGTTTTTTCATCCAATTGGCCGGCATATTTTTGCTTTAAAAGTTCTTGAATTTGCTCTTTATAGGTCGGGTTTCTAAGCAACCAACCCAGCGGAGTAATCATACCTAAGAGCGTATTTAACTCGCTGACTTGCGGAATATCGGACTGAATAAAAATCGTGCATTTTTGCGGATCCAACCCGGCGGTTAGCCAGTCAATGAGCATAGCT
>CADBFX010000048.1 GCA_902794125.1 uncultured Elusimicrobium sp.
TCAGGTTCGGGTAGTAACTGAAGTGGGTTGGCGTAATAAATAAAGAGAAATCCAACCAAGCAAACAATGGCCTGCTTAAGCGAGGTGGCAGCCGGAACTGCCCGGAAATAACGTCGCATGGCAAATATACAAAATAGAGCCAGGGTGGTTAAATAAGAGAGTACGCGCCAGTCGGTTAAAAAGGCATAGTCACCGCCTTGCAAAGTGTCCACATATTTTGCACCGAAACGTTCTTTAAAATACCACAAAAGCACTAAATCGGCCGTGATTGTTAAATAATAAAGAAAAGCAAAAAACGCTAATACCCACTTATTTTTTATGCCCACTAAATTCAGCACCGCCACGCCACACCCGATAAAGAAAAATTCACAGGCCAGCTTAATACACAGCGTGCTTGTTACTACGGGCCAAGAAAGGCGTTCTAATTGATAAAGTCCAAATCCCGCTAAAAAAACAGCCGGAATAGATAAAATCAGTAATAATTTCCAATAAGTTTGAAAAGAGGACAAGAAAAAGCGTTTCATACTTATATTATAGTTTTTTTGCGCGCACAGGGGTACTATGAAGGTGGTAGGCCTAAGGACCTATTCATTATATCGTATAGATTTTATAAAATATACGTATAAATCATGTGATAAGGAGTCTTATAGTGAAAAAAATTGTGGTTAGTTTAGTGGGAATTTTATTGTTTTTGACAAGTAACTTTGCCTTTGCCCAAATAGATAAGGTGTATAAAGGCGCTCGTAGTGTACAAGAATTAAATAACGTTGTAGAGCGGGCGGTAGTGTCGCAATTACATATAGAGCCTGTGTGGCATGTGCGTATTCCTGCCGGAATCACTCATGAAAATTGGGCTACGCTCAAGGCATCTGTTCCGGCGAATATGCCGGTAGAGTCTTTGCGGATTAATTTAAGCGAATTTAGACAAACTGTAGCCGCTAAAGAAGTATCTTCTTTAAATATGCGGGGGGATCGACAAGATATCGATGGTTGGTTGTTGGAGCAATGGGCTTTTTCTGGAAAAGGTTTTTATGAAGATGATGGTGCGTTGGCGCAAGATTTAGATGCGTTTTATACGAATTTCCAATCAGAGAAATCCTTCGCTCGCTATCAAAGTACACTTGGGGAAGAGGTTCGGTTTTATCCATTACCTGTTAACGGTATTTTGTATAAACCGGTTGGGCATGATGCTCCGCTTTTGTTGGATTCCAACCATTATTTTATCATTTATAATGTGGCCACCAAAACCGGACAAGTGGCTCCCCAAAACTCTCCGATGTTGAAATTCCTTTTTAGTCCGCTAAAAAACTAATTGATTTGTGTGTTATATCGGACCTCTTAGCCAAGGAAGTATCGGGCACTAAGGGGTCCGTATAATTTGATATAATGAGTATATCTTAATAAGGACCTTCGTTGTCTGGCCCGGTCGTTGTGGCCGGCAGGCACGTAGCGTAAACCACATGGAAAACAACGAACTAGAAGTAAAACGTCACTCTTGTGCGCACGTCATGGCGCAAGCGGTGCAGCAGTTATTCCCCGGTACGAAACTCGGTATCGGTCCGGCTATTGAAAATGGCTTTTATTACGATTTTGATTGCCCCAAGCAATTCACTCCGGATGACTTAAAAGCCATTGAAACCAAAATGAAAGAAATCATCAAAGCGCGCCAACCCTTTGAGCGCAAAGAGATGAGCAAAGCCGAAGCCAAAGAATTTTTCACTAAACGCGGCGAAACTTATAAATTAGAATTATTGGAAGAATTAGAAGATGGTCAAATTACCGTCTATATAAATGGCGACTATGCCGACTTGTGCCGCGGCCCGCACGTAGAACATACGGGCAAAGTAAATAGTTTCAAATTAACCACCATTGCCGGTGCTTATTGGCGCGGTGACGAAAAACGCCCTATGCTCCAGCGCATTTACGGCTTGTGCTTTGATAATAAAGACGAGCTAAACGCTTATATCAAACAACAGGAAGAAGCCGCTAAGCGCGATCACCGCAAACTCGGGCCCGAACTGGATTTGTTCAGCATTAACGACAATATCGGCCCCGGGCTTATTTTAATGCACCCCAAGGGCGGAATGCTTCGCAAAATTTTGGAAGATTGGATTAAAGACCAAAATTTAAAACGGGGATACGATTTGGTAGTCAGTCCGCATATTGCGCGCTACCACCTATTTGAAATCAGCGGACACGCCGGATTTTATAGCGATAGCATGTTTAAGCCCATGGAAATTGACGAAGAAAAATATCAAATTAAACCGATGAACTGCCCTTTCCATGTAGAAATTTATAAAACCCACTTGCGCTCGTACCGCGATTTGCCCTTGCGCTTTAGCGAATTAGGAACGGTATATCGTTATGAACGTTCCGGTGCGTTGCATGGGTTACTGCGCGTGCGCGGATTTACGCAAGACGATGCACACATTTTCTGTACCCCCGAACAAGTGGAAAGTGAAGTAAAGCAAGCGTTTGAATATGCTATGCATATTTTTAAGACGTTCGGGTTTGAAAAATACGCGGTGGAACTTTCCACGCGCGACCCGGAACATCCGGAACATTTCACCGGCGATGTGGCTGATTGGGAACGTGCGGAAAACGCACTGAAAAAAGTGCTTAACGAAAATAACATTCCTTACACCACCCACGCAGGGGAAGCCGCTTTCTACGGACCGAAAATTGATATCAAAGTGATGGACGCAATTGGCCGCTTGTGGCAATTATCTACTATTCAGTTTGACTTCAATTTGCCCTCGCGCTTTGACCTGGAGTTTGTCGCGCCCGAAGGCCGCAAACGCCCGATTATGGTGCACCGTGCGATGTTTGGCAGTATTGAACGCTTTACGGGCGTGCTCATTGAACACTTTGCGGGTTGGTTCCCGTTGTGGTTAGCCCCGGTGCAAGTGAAACTCTTAACGCTGACGACGATCAAATTCCGTATGCTCAAGAAGTAGCCGCCAAAATGAAAGCGGCGGGACTCAGGCCGGAATTGGATATTCGTCCGGAAAAATTGGGCTTAAAAATCCGTGAGGCTCACATGCAACGTATTCCGTACACGGCGATTTTAGGTAAAAACGAAGCCGCCAACGGCACGCTTACCTTGCGCTTAAAAGACGGAGCAAACACGCAGCCGCTTACGGTGGATGAAGTAATTGCCAAAATGAAAGAGGAAGTAACTACCTTTAGTTTGGTCAATTTACTTAAATAAAACAACTTATCTGAAAAACAAACGGCAGTAATTCATCTGCCGTTTGTTTTTTTGTGTATAATAGGGATATGAAAAAAATATTATTATTTAGCTTAATTTTTGTGGCCACATCCGGGTGGTCCGCTCCATCGGTGAACGACTTAACATTGGAAGAACAAATCGGGCAAACGATTATGCCCCGCGTGCTGGTAGGAGAGCACAAAGCATTTAAAAAAGCAGTTTTGGCTGGGCAAGTAACCGGCTTTACGGTTAAAACGGGGGAAGGGCTTATCCGTTTCCCGCATCTTACTCCTAAAAAACAAGCGGCTTACCAAAAGAAACAATACAAAAGATTGCAAAAAACAATTGCCGATTTAAAAAAAGATTACGAAGGTGGCACGGTCACTTCCCCTATGTTTATGGGGCTCAAGCAAATGCCGTCTAATATGTTGTTAGGCGCTGCCCACGACGACCAAGTTATTACTGATATGTACACCGCCCAAGCGTTGGAAGTGCGCAAAGTAGGGGGGAACATGGTATACGGCCCGGTGACGGATGTCAATTCAAACCCGTTAAACCCCATTATTCAAACCCGTTCGTTTGGCAGCAGTGCCGAACAAGTAGGGCATAACGCCGCATTAGCTGTGCGTGCGCTTGAGCAAAATGGCGTAGCGGCGGTAAATAAGCATTTCCCCGGTCACGGGGATACGTCGGTAGATTCTCATTACGAAAAACCTGTAACCGCGTTGGATAAAGATACGTTGTGGAAACGCCATACGTCGGCTTTTTTGCCTTCGGTGCAAGCCGGGGTGTACGGGGTGATGAATTCGCACGTAGTATTTCCGGCGTTAGATAACCGGCACACGGCTTCTTTTTCGCCGCGTATTTTGCAAGATTTACTCCGCCGGGAAATGCATTTTGATGGTGTGATTATTACTGACGGATTAGACATGGGGGCTTTGAAAGATATTAGCGTGGAAGAAATGGTTCGTCAGGCATATAAAGCGGGCAATAATATTTTGCTGTTAAGCGGTGACGTGCGGAATATTAAAGAAACCAAAACATATCCTCAGCGTGCTATCGGATATGTGCGGGAAAGTGTACTTCAGGTAGAAAGCGGAAATGTGCCGGCCGAGAAGTATGTTACGCGCCAAGAAATTGAGGATTCCGCTGCGCGTGTGTTGGTTTTAAAAGAGAAGTTAGGTTTATTTACTTCGTCCGGTGCAGCAGTGCCGAAGGATACCGGTTTTGAACAAGCTGCTCACCGCGCTTCTGAAAAAGGGGTTACGCTCGTGCGCAACATGGCGGGCGTTGTGCCGCTTAAAAAGAGTGAACAAAAAATATGCTCGGTCTTCTTTGCAGATGCTATTTTTGGCAAGCAACTCCGGGCGTTTGATGAGTATTTGGTTTCCCGCGGTAAACGAATACAAGCCATTTATTCGCCCAGAACACCGAGCGATAAGGTGGCCTCGTTCGCGCGCGTTTGTGCGCAAAATGCTGATGTGTTGGTACTTGGCACATCGCGCACTTCGGTCATGGATGAACGACAAGAAACTTTGGTAAAAGAATTATTAGAGGCCGCTGCAACAAATGGGCAGAAAACGGTGCTCCTTTCTTTATTAAATCCTTACGAAATCCCGGCGTATTTGCAAGCAAAAACGGTGCTGGCTTTGTATGGCCCGACGGTAGATTCCATGCAAGTAGCGGCTCAGATTTTGCTAGGCGAGCGAAAAGCCCAGGGTAAGTTGCCGATAACATGGTAATTGCCGGAAACTTTTTCTGTGAATAGAAAAAGTTTTCCAAAAAGATTTTTATATGTTCTTTTTCCTGCCGAGGAAAAAGAACCAAAAAGTTTTCTACTACTTTTTCTCGTGTGAGAAAAAGTACCAAAAAGAACACCGCCCAAGGTCGCATAAAAAGCAGACCGATTGGGAAATTTCGTAAACTCGCTTCGCTCA
>CADBFX010000049.1 GCA_902794125.1 uncultured Elusimicrobium sp.
TATAACCTGCAAGAGGATCAAGAAAACCGCTTTAACCAACTCATGCATAATATTTTCTCGCTTAATATGGGCATCGTTAAACATACGGGTTGGCTGTCGCCGGTAATGCACTTTATTGTGTCGCTCGGGTTAGCCTTGGTGTTCTGGATGAGCGGATCCATGATTGTAAAAGGAACCATTACCAGCGGTAACTTTACTTCGTTTGTCACGGCGTTGCTCCTTTTGTATCATCCGGTCAAAAGTATGGGCGATACGTATGTGGCCATTAAAACGGCGTTCTTGGCTATTGAACGTATTTTTGAAATTTTCAACTTAAAGCCCGAAGTGGCCGACGCGCCCAACGCAACTCCCTTGCAAAAAATCAGCAAAGAAATTGCCTTTGAACACGTACACTTTGCCTACAAGCCCGACGTGCCCGTGCTAAAAGACATTAACCTAAAAGTTCCGGTGGGTACTACGATTGCGCTGGTGGGCAATTCCGGCGGCGGTAAATCCACCATTGTCAGTTTGCTCCCGCGGTTTTACGACGTTACCAAAGGCTGCATTACGATAGACGGTAAAAATGTGAAAGATTTTACCCTCCACTCCCTGCGCGACCATATGGCTATGGTGTTCCAGGATAACTTTTTATTCTCCGGCACCCTGCGCGAAAACATTTTAATCGGCCGCCCCGGAGCCACGGAAGAAGATTTAAAAGCCGCCGTCAAAAACGCGCACTTGGAAGATTTTATTGACTCCCTGCCGGACGGCCTGGATACCGAAATCGGCGAGCGCGGTATGACGCTTTCCGGCGGGCAACGTCAACGCGTGGCTATTGCCCGCGCGTTTATCCGCAACGCCCAAGTGGTAATTCTGGACGAAGCCACCAGCGCCTTGGATAATAAGTCCGAAGCCGTTGTGCAAAAAGCGTTGGATAACTTAATGAAAAACCGCACCGTCTTTGTGATTGCCCACCGTCTTTCCACTGTCGTCAATGCGGACCGCATTGTAGTGCTCAACGAAGGCCAAATTGTGGAAGAAGGTACCCACAAGGAATTGTTGGCTATCCCCAACGGGGCTTATGCGGCGCTGTATAACGCACAGTTTAAAGGCAAAGAGAAGAAAGACTAAATATATACCCATAAAAAACGCGGCTTAATCGCCGCGTTTTTTTTTTGTGAGTTTTTATAGGTAAGTAACGGTATCTTTTAAGGGCTTTTTTGCCGTGTGATTGGGGGATGGGGCCGCTGCTTCATCCGCATATCCAATTGGCATAAAAAGCACGGTCCGTTCATTTTTGGGTAAATTCAACGCCTCTTCTAACTTTTGGTTCGGAAAGTAATTGCACCAGCACGACCCAATGCCCAGTTCCGCCGCTTGTAACATGGCATGCGTGGCCACAATGCTCACGTCTTCTATGCCGGAGAAAATATCACTTTGCAAAGGGTTATTCCATTGTTCGTCCAAATTATAAGTAAATAGAAGCACCGTTTTTGCACCAAACACGCACGGAGTCAGCTGCGACAGTGTGGTCAATGCCTTTTCGCTTTGCAATACGTAAATGCGTTGCGGTTGCTGGTTCTTGGCGGTGGGGGCAGCGTTGGCCGCTTGTAAAATAAGGTCTAATTTTTCTTTTTCTACCGGTTTATCTGTAAATTTGCGAACGGAAAACCGTTCTTTAGCAAGTTCCAAAAATGTCATAATACCCTCCTAAAAAATGGACTTCTTTTCTAAATTATAACAAAACTTTTTGATAAAATATTTCCTATGAAGTACTACTGCTTTTATTCCTCACCCATCGGGGAAATACGGCTGGAGGGAGACCAGAACGCGCTGAGCGGCCTGTTTTTTACCGGACCGAAACAGGTGCCTTTGGAGGCGGCCGCTTATAACGAGAATTTACCTGTTTTTGTAAAAACGCGGAAATGGCTGGATGTGTATTTCAGCGGGCAAAACCCTTCGTTTACGCCGCCGATTCTCTTGCGCGGATCTTCTTTTCAAATGTCGGTGTGGGATAGATTGCTCCAAATTCCGTATGGGCACACGGTTACGTACGGGCAAATCGCTCGCGAGCTGGCGCGGGAGCGCGGCGCTCAACCGGTGGCCGCTCAAGCAGTAGGCGGTGCGGTGGGGAAAAATCCCATTTCGCTTATCGTCCCCTGTCACCGGGTGGTGGGTGCGAACGGAAAACTGACGGGCTACGCCGGCGGGCTGGATAAAAAGATGTATTTGCTTCACTTGGAAAAAAGTGTGTAGTCCCACCGAGGGCTTGGGCCTAAGGACCCTTGTTTTGCATTCTAAGAAAACATACACTATATAGGTAAGCAGTAGCATCCTGGGAGGGGAAAATGAATAAAAAACCGTTCTATGTAGTTGTGCCTGTGTTGGCTGTTTTGTGCATGGCGGGAGTGAGTGCCTTTGCCGCGCCGGAACTATCCAAGCCGGAACTTACGCGCCTGGTCATGAGCCAAGTTAAACAAAAGGATAATAAACAAATCGTCAATTTTTTGGACCAGTTAATTAAAAAAGACCCCGCCGCCTTTGCTACGCTTCTCTTAGAGCGCAAACTGGCAGATGTGTATAATCCCAATGTGGTGTACATTGGGGTGAAAAACGTGGATGACGTGATGGTAGTTACCAGAGTGGAAGATTCCGACGTGGGGAACTTTTACCGCATTACGTTTAGAAAAGGCACCCGCTACTCTAACGCCGATTCCGCCACCCCGCCGGCGCACGAAGGATACACTACGTTATTTGAACTCTAATCCTTGGTTTATTTACTACACAAAGGCCCTGTTACGGGGCCTTTGTTGTGTCTTTATCAGCTATATTACTTCTCAGAACCGAATATTTGTGCCTTCTTGGTCTGTTTTATAAAGAGGGTTTTTTTCTAAAAAGTCTTTTGCTGTTTG
>CADBFX010000050.1 GCA_902794125.1 uncultured Elusimicrobium sp.
TGCATGATTTGCTCTTGGTAAAGCATACAACCGTACGTATCTTTGAGCGGCTCTTCCAATAACGGGGTTTCGTATTTGATTTTTTCCAGCCCGCTTTTACGGCGCACGAACATATCCATCATGCCCGATTCCATCGGCCCCGGACGATAAAGAGCCACCAAGGCGGACAAATCGCTAAATTGGGAAGGTTGTAATTTTTTAATTAAATCGCGCATGCCGCCGCCTTCTAACTGAAAAATACCCAATGTTTTACAAGCGGCTAACATGTCGTACGTCTTTTTATCGTCCAGCGGAATCTTATTGATGTCAAAATGCGGGTCGTGGCGCTTACGAATCATTTTTTCGGCATTATCAATAACCGTTAGCGTGCGAAGACCCAAAAAGTCCATTTTAAGTAGCCCTAAATTAGAACACGGTTCCCCTTCAAATTGGGTAGTAATCGCATCACGCGCCCCGCGCGCCAGCGGCACATATTCCGATACCGCTTCCTTGGTAATCAATACCCCGGCAGCGTGAATACCGGTATGGCGTTTAAGTCCTTCAATCTTGCGGGCCATTTCAAAAAGACGTTTACTTTGCGGATTATTAGTAACTTCGTTGCGAAGCTCGTTGATTTCCAACGCTTTTTCCAACGTCATTTTAGGGTCGTTGGGAATCATTTTGGCAATACGGTTGGCCTCCGCTACGGGAATTTCCATCACGCGGGCCACGTCTTTTAAAGCCAATTTGGCTTTCATGGTTCCGAAGGTAATAATCTGGGATACTTTATCCGCCCCGTATTTCCCGCGTACGTAATCAATCACGCGTTCGCGGCCGGCATCGGACATATCAATATCCAAATCGGGCATACTGACGCGGTCCGGGTTTAAAAAGCGTTCAAACAGGAGTTTATTTTTAATGGGGTCCACGCGGGTGATGTCCATGCTGTACGCCACCAGTGAACCGGCTCCGGAGCCGCGGCCCGGCCCTATCGGGATATCGTGCGCGCGGGCCCAGTTGTAACAAGACCTTTACGGCAGATATCTTTAAAATATTCGGCAGAATTAGCAAATTCTTTCGGAATATCAAAATTCGGCAAGATAAAACCGTGTTTGGGAAATTCTAAATTGCATTTTTCGGCAATAACAAGCGTATTTTTGCAGGCCTCGGGCGTATGGGAAAAGAGTTCGCACATTTCTTCGGGTGATTTAAAATACAGTTCGTGCGACATTTGCATCCGGTGCGGGTCGTTTAACGTTTTGCCCGTGGCGATACATACATGCACGTCGTGCGCTTCCCAATCTTCTTTTTTCTCATAGTGGCAATCGTTCGTGGCCACCACGGGAATACCCGTCATTTTGGCTACATCTTTAAGTAGCGGTAGCGACTCTACTTCCTCGCGAATACCATGGTCCATGAGTTCTATATAATAGTTGCCTTTGCCAAAGATATCTTCATATTCCTTGGCTAGCGCACACGCTTTTTCAAAGCCGCCCTCCATGCGCACATACTGGGACAAAAAACCTTTCAAACACCCGGACAAACACAATAGCCCCCCGCTGTGTTTGGCTAAAATTTCCTTGTCTATACGCGGGTGATAATAAAACCCGTCCACCCAGGCCATAGAATTAAGTTTCATTAAATTAAGATACCCTTCATGGTTGCGGGCCAGTATCGTTAAGTGCCCGGTGCGGGATTTATCTTTTTCGTTATACTTTCCTTCGGTAATGTAAAACTCACAACCGACAATCGGCTTAATTCCCGCGGCCAAGGCCGAAGCGTGGAAATCCAGCGCGCCGTACATGTTGCCGTGGTCGGTAATCGCCATGGCAGGAATACCTTGCGCGGCCAACCCTTGTAAAAACTTAGAGGGTTTATGGTCTTCGGACACACGCAACATGCCATCCAAAAGCGAGTATTCGGTATGATTGTGAAGTTGTACAAATTCGGCCATAGGTTGTTACAAACCGCCAGGAGCGGACTTAAAAAATGTAAAATATATCTATGAAACATTATAGTAAATTAAAAGAAACAAAGATTTCTTCCAAAACCCTTTATAAAGGTGTACTCAACGTAAAATTAGATACGGTAAAACTCCCCAACGGCAAGAGTGCTTCCCGGATTTATTTTGAACACCGCGGCGCCAGCGGCATTTTGCCCATTGAAGACGGATATGTTTATTTAGTGCAGCAATACCGCTATCCTATCGGAAAAGAAACGTGGGAAATTCCTGCCGGCAAACGCGAAAAAGGCCAAACTTTCTTGCAATGTGCCCAGGCAGAATTAAAACAAGAAACGGGTTTAAGTGCGAAATCTATGAAGGAAATTTTAGTGTTTAACCCCTGCAACGCATTTTCGGATGAAGTGCAACACTTATATGTGGCCACCGGGCTTTCACGCGGAAAAGGTTGTTTAGATGAAGATGAATTTATTAACGTGCAAAAATTTCCGTTAAAAAAGGCCTATCAAATGATTAAAAACGGCCAAATCACAGACGCAAAGACCATTTTAACTTTGCAATGGTATCAACTAAATATTAAAAAATAACCCCTATGACAGCGCTTTTTAAAAAAACCTGTATCTTTGCCTCTCACATCACAAAAGTTCCGGAACAAATGATCCGGTTTTTAATTATCGGTTGTGTGAATTTTCTATTCGCATACGGGTTGTACGCCCTGTTTATTGCCCTCCACTTCCATTATACGTTAGCCGTGTTGCTTTCCACGGTAATCGGAATTTGTTTTAGTTTTAAAACCATGGGTACGTTTGTTTTTGATAATCCGAGCAACCGGTTGATTTTCAAATTCGTACTGGTATATACCATAGGTTATTTTTTGGAAATCGGTTTTTTGCGCCTGCTTTCCTCCACCCTATTGCCCAACCTGTACGCTGCGGGTATTTTAAGTAAAGCGCTTGTGGCTGTAATTAGTTTCTTTTTAAACAAATTCCTCGTTTTTAAGCAAAATAAAACCGCCTGTTAGGCGGTTTTATTATTTAAAACAAGTTAGTTTACAATAAAGTTACGTATTGATAATTTCCACCGGCAAGCACTGCTTGTGTTTTAAGAGCCGGATAAAGTTCCTTGGCGTAAGTGATATTATTAGCACGCAACTTTTCTTCTAATAAACGGAGCGTTTCTGCTTCGGCAGGGCGCTCCACATCATCAAAGATAATTACAAAATCATCTGCTAAATTCTGCGGAATCAAATCCAAAATATTGGAGCGCGACAACGAAGAACGGTAACCAATCGGGCCGTCAATTACAATCAAATTATAGCGGTTTTTTTTCACAATGGCCGACAAATCATCATATTTTTCGCTCGGGCGTCCTTCATATTCAAAAGTAATTACAGGAATTAAATGGATGCGCGTAGCGGGAGCCAGCAACATCTTTTCTTTGTAGAGATCAATCCAATCCTTATCATCTTCTATTATGTCCAACTTGGCTTGAAAGTGTTTGGCAAACTGGGTGGTCATGTGCGTGGTCTGTCCAAGCCCCATTTCCAAAATAGCCGCCGGGTGGGCTTCGTCCAATGCCCGAAACAATACATACAAAAGCGAATAATTCGCCGCCGCTTTATTAGGCGAAAATTGCTTGTTTTTCAGCCACTTGCTATCGGTCCATGAATCGTGCAACAAATTTGCATAACGCAGTTCTTCTAA
>CADBFX010000051.1 GCA_902794125.1 uncultured Elusimicrobium sp.
CCTGAAATTTTTGAAACCGGTATTAAAGTAATTGACTTAATTGCTCCCTACATGAAAGGGGGGAAAGTAGGTCTTTTCGGCGGAGCCGGCGTAGGAAAAACCGTGCTTATTATGGAGTTAATTAATAACGTGGCCCGCGAACACCACGGCAGTTCTGTTTTCGGTGGGGTGGGAGAACGTAGCCGTGAAGGAAACGATTTGATGCTCGAAATGAGCGAGTCCAAACTTTCGGACGGAAGCACCGTGTTAGACAAAACCGTGCTCGTGTACGGGCAGATGAACGAACCACCAGGCGCGCGTGCTAAAGTAGCACTGACGGCTTTAACGCAAGCGGAATATTTCCGCGACGTAAAAGGACAAGACGTGCTTTTGTTCTTGGATAACATTTTCCGTTTTGTGTTGGCTAACTCCGAAGTATCTGCTCTCTTGGGGCGTATGCCGTCTGCGGTAGGGTATCAGCCCACGCTTAACACGGAAATCGGTGCGTTGCAAGAGCGTATTACTTCTACCAAGAAAGGAGCTATTACTTCCATTCAAGCCGTTTATGTACCGGCGGACGATTTAACTGACCCCGGCGTGGCGGCTACGTTTACGCATTTGGATTCCACTTCGGTTTTGTCGCGTCAGATTGCCAGCTTGGGTATTTATCCCGCCGTGGACCCGTTGGAATCTACCTCCCGCATTTTGGACCCGCGCATTATCGGGGAAGAACATTACAATGTTTCCCAAAGCGTGCGCAAGGTACTGCAGAAATATAAAGATTTGCAAGACATTATTGCTATCTTGGGGATGGATGAATTATCAGACGAAGATAAAAAAACCGTCGGACGTGCGCGCCGTATTCAGCGTTTCTTATCGCAGCCGTTTTCGGTGGCGGAACAATTTACCGGACATCCCGGCAAATACGTCAAACTGGCCGATACCATTAAAGCATTTAAAGGAATTGTGGACGGCGAATACGACCATATTCCCGAATCCTGCTTTTACATGTGCGGCGGCATAGAAGACGTGTTAGCCAATTACGAAAAAGTAAAAGATAAAGAATAATTTATGGCAAAAAAATTGCACTTAAATTTAGTTACTCCACAAAAACAACTCCTTACTAATGAAGAAGTAGATATGGTAATTTTGCCGGCTCTTTTGGGTGAAATGGGCATTTTGCCCGGTCATATTAATACAATTGTGCAGTTGGGGTTGGGGTCGCTTCGTTATAAAAAAGACGGCAAGGAAGAAGAATTTGCTGTCATGGGTGGCTTTGTGGAAGTGTTAAACGACGTAGTGCAAGTATTTGCCGAAGGGGCAGATTTGGCGGGAGAAATTGACGAAGAAGCCGAGAAACAAAAAATCAAGGCGGCCAAAGCTTCTCTTTCCAACAAAGATGCCGATATTGATTTTGAAGTAGCGGAAATGGAATTAAAAAAATCCATTGCCCGCATGAAAGTTAAAAAACGTAAATTATCTTAAAAATAGAAAGGAGAAAATTGCATGAGAAACGTTACCCCCGGAACAATAAATTGGACGGCCATTTTTATTCCGTTCTTTTTATTGGCGTGCTTATTTGTAGTACTCGGTTCGTACTTCACGGTCTCTGCCGGCAACGTGGCCGTTAAATTGCGCTTCGGGCAATTGCTTGGCGCGTATGGCGAAGGGATTCATTGGAAAATTCCGTTTATAGATGAAGTGGAAAAATTTTCCGTCCGTATTAAAAAAGATGCTTTCCGCACGGAGGCTTTTTCTAAAGATTTGCAGCAAGTTAATTTAGCTTTAGCGGTTAACCACCGCATTTTGCCCAACACGGTAGAATCTATTTACCGCAACTTAGGCCCCGAATATACCGATACGGTTTTAAAACCGATGGTGGAAGAATGGTCCAAAGCCGTTATTGCTAAATATTCGGCGGACAGTTTAATTTCCAACCGTATGCAAGTAACAAAAGAATTGGACGAAATTTTGAAACAAAAAATGGCCGAAAAAGAAGTAATCGTTTCCGATATTGCCATTACGGACTTTGATTTTTCTCCTCAGTTCTTAAAAGCCGTAGAAGAAAAACAAATTGCCGAACAAGAAGCCAAACGTGCTACGAATTTGGTAGAAAAAGTAAAAAAAGAAGCCGAACAGAAAATTCTGCAGGCAGAAGCTGAAGCCAAATCGTTGCGTTTGCAGCGCGAAGTGGTATCGGATAATTTAATTAAACTTCGCCAAGTGGAAGCACAGCTTAAAGCCATTGATAAATGGGATGGCCGCATGCCGACGTACATGGCGGGCGGACAAATGCCGTTTGTAATGGTTAAATAGATAATTTTGATAAGAAAGGGGTGCTCGTAGGAGCGCCCCTTTTTTGTTGTTAATAAAGTGAAGATCGTTGCAAAACAATGTTGGTATGTGCGTCCCATTCATACCAGCGGGAAATGCGCCTTAAAGAATGGTTATCTCCCTTGGTAACGCGTATAATTACCGTGTCAAACGGTTCTATTTCCAAAAACCGTTCCAAGTATTTATAGTCCAAAAAAGGATAAGCCGGCAGTCTTTTTACGATGCGCCCCTCGCGCAGATGCATATCTTCTTTCTCCGGTTCAAGTTTTTGAGTTTCTTGTGCTAAGCGTCGCACCCATTGAATCGGAACCACTTGGCTGACTTCTTTCATTTGTTCGTCTGCCTTTCGCAACGTGAGGTATTCCCATTCCGGTAATTTATCTTGCGATTGCAAAATAGAGCCCACGTGCACTCCCACCACTTTTCCGTTTAACATAACAGCCGCGCCACAATAGCCGCTTCGGTTGGGAAAGTTGGTATATTGCGTTAAAATGCGGTGTTGGCTGGCAAATAATACCGGGCGGTCTGCTTGCCAAGTAAAAAATCCATGACCAAAACCAGCCGAAGTTAATGTCGTTCCGGCCTGCGGAAGTTCGTAGTCGGGTTGCAACGGTTTTATAAAAGGGGCAATTTCTGGCGGGATTTCAAAAATAGCCACATCCGCCCCGTTCACACTTCCTTCCCGTGCAGGCGAAATCGGTGCGTGAAGCGTTTCTGCCGGGTTCAGCGGATTGGCCATAGTCATATAGGCACTACGTCCGATATCGTTAAAAATATGGCGCGCTGTTACACCCCACATTTTGCCGTCTACTTCCAGCGCAAAAGCAGTTCCTTTATTTTTGTTGGTGGGGGAAGATGCTAACGTAAATACATTTTGTAGGATGTGCTGCGGAGGACGGTAAATAGGCGGTGTTAAACGCGGCAAAGGGGCGCTCCTGCGTAGTAGCGGCAAAATAGCCGGCGAGGTAATTGGTTGCAAAGCGATAGATTGCATTACCTTAGAAGATATTTTTGTTTCTAGCCCAGAAATTTTAGTAGTTAACCTACTCCAAAAACCTTGCGCCTGTGCCGGCAAACAAAAGCACAAGCTAACCAAAATTCCCATATACACGCGTAATCGCATATTCTAATTGTAGAGATTTTTAAATCTTTTTGCCAGGGTCTTTTTTCCCAGTTTATTTTAGGACCGGACCTAAGAGTTC
>CADBFX010000052.1 GCA_902794125.1 uncultured Elusimicrobium sp.
CACTGGTTCAAATCCAGTCCCCGCAAGATTTTTCTTTTTAAACCGTCCGCAAGGGCGGTTTTTTTATGAGATATTGGCGTGATGCCCGTCTTTTATGTACAATAAGTTAGGGTTTTTATTTGTTGTTGGAGGAACTGAAGATGAAAATAGTGGTAGTAGTGGGTGGAAACAAACAAGTATCCGGCGCCCGGCTAGGGGTTAAGTTGGCCGAAGTATTGGGAGCTGACGGCCGGGAAGTAATGCTCTTAGCGCAAAAAGGCAAAATTAAATTTGCTTCCGGTGTTACGCTTAAAGAATATACTCCGCTTCAGATTAAAACATTGGATAAAATCCTCGTTAAAGAAAATGCCTCTTTTGTGATTTCGCTAATGAATTTACCGGCTTGCGAAGCAGCTGTTAAAGCTAATATACCTTTTACTTACATCGAGCCGGAAGGGTTTAAAGAAGACAAACCCGTTAAAACCAAAAAAACCACTTTGAAAAAAGCCCGCCAAGTAGTGGTGCTGCGCAGCAGTGAAGGCCCGTTGGCTAAAAAGAATTATGCCGGCCTGAAAGTGCAGGACGTATTAAGCCCGGCTATTTGGGTGGAACATTACAATTACAACAAACCCGCTTGTTTTAAGAAAGAAAATAACATTGTTGCGGTTGGGCCGCTTGTGAAAGAAAGCGGTTTTGATAAGCTGCTTGAAACATGGGCGCGGCTAGCTCCCGCACATAAAACGTGGCATTTAACCATTGTCGGCGACGGAACGGGTAAAACTGCTTTGCAACGGTTTATTACTAAAAATAAGTTAGAAGCAAGCACCGAAATCGTGCCGGAAAGTAGCGACGCTTACAGTTTGTTACGTAATGCTGACATTTTTGCATATCCGGCGGTGGGCCCGGTACAAGCGGAAATTTTGTTAGACGCTATGGCCAGCAAATTGCCGTGCGTAGCGTGTGAATCGCCTGCTGTGACGGCTTTGATCACTAACGGAGTAAACGGTGTGATTGTTAATGCCGGAGAAGAAGAACCCTTTACCATTGCGCTAGATGATTTAATGGTTAACTGGGGCAAGCGCGTAGGCATAGCCATTGAAGCCAGCAAATTGAAAGATAAATATCCTTTTGATGTTTTTGTACAAGCCGTAAAAGCCATACTCAAATAGATAAAAAGGACCTTTCATGCGTATAACGTGTGTAATCGGAACGTTAGGCGGTGGCGGAGCAGAACGTGTAATGACGTATCTGTGTGGCGGTTTGGCGTCGCGCGGGCACCAGGTTACGCTGCTGACGTTAGATAACTCCGTACCGGATTTTTATGAAGTTCCTGCCAATGTAACGCGCGTGCGCGCGCAAATCCCTACCTTTAAACAAGCTGGCATTTTTGGCGGGTTTTTCCGTCTCTGGCGTTTAACGTGGGCCGTCCGACGCACACATCCGGACGTACTGATTAGTTTTATGACTATTAGTGTGTTGGCCTCGTGTTGGTTGTTACGTGTGCCGGTTATTTATGCGGATCATTTGGACGTTCGTTTTTTGGTTTATTCACTTAAGTGGAAAATTTTACGTAACTGGTTGTTAGGCAAAGCGTTTGCCGTTACCGTGCTTTCCCGCCGTGACCGTCTATTTATTACTATGTTTCATCGCAAGTGGCGTCCGTGTGTGATTTATAATCCGGCACTCCCGGCGGATCCAACCCCGGTACCGCGACCCTCATTTATGCAGCCGGAAAAGAAATACGTCATCGCGGTGGGCCGGTTGGTTCGACAGAAAGGATTTGATTTTTTACTGGAAGCGTGGCGGCGGGTAAGTGAAGAATTCCCGGATTGGCGTTTAGCCATTATTGGCGAGGGAAAACGTTTAGCAGAATTAAAAGAGTATGCCGAAATTACGGATGTTAGTCACTGCGTAGATTTTGTTCCACCGATTAAAGGATTACAAGCTGTATATCAGCATGCGGATTTATTTGCTATGTCGTCTCGGGCGGAGGGGTTTCCTATGGTGCTTTTGGAAGCCATGGCCGCCGGATTGCCGGCTGTTAGTTTTTCATGCACTGGGCCGGATGTGATTATCCGCGACGGAGTAGACGGATTCTTGGTAAAACAACGTCACACAGAACTGCTGGCGAATCGGTTAGCTGACCTCATGCGCGATGATGTGCTACGCTTTTCGTTAGAAAATTATTTAGATGCGTACGAAAATTTATGCAAACAAGCGGCCCAAAAATAAGCATTATTATCCCGGTTTACAATATAGCCCCTTGGCTGGAACCTTGCTTGCGTAGCAGCGTAAAAAACCAAACATTTTCTTCGTTAGAAATTATTGCTGTTAATGATGGATCTACCGATGAAAGTTTGGCTGTTTTAGAAAAATTTTCCCGGCAAGATGCGCGCTTAAAAATTATTACACAATCCAATCAAGGCCCCGCACTTGCGCGTCAAACTGGTGTTCGTGCCGCCCAAGGGGAGTGCCTTTTATTTGTGGACGGGGATGATATCCTGGCCCCAGATTATTGTGAAAAATTATTCCATCTTTACCAGCAGACACAGGCCGAATTGGTATTGGCTTCCACAACCTACTTAGAAACAGGTGTCCTGTTACCCGCTTTAGCTTCTGCTTCTGGGCTTCCTCAATTAGTCAACGAAGAAAACAGGAGACTTCTTTGGGAAAATTCCTTAGTGGTAATGCCCGTTTGGGGAAAATTGATTGCTCGTTCTTTGGTACAAAGAGTAAATTGGCACGAAAGTTCGTATAGTGATGACATTTTTCCCTCCGTGCAACTGCTTACTTTAGCCAAACAAATAGCACTATGCCCGCAGGCCGTGTATTACTACCGGCAAAGACGTGAAAATTCCAAAAGCAAAACGGCACCACATTTGTTTGAAGGAGTTTTTAATGATTTTTTAGATGCACGCCGTTTTTTAGAACGTACGGGTAATTATGTGGCGGTTGCGCCCAGTTTTGAATATATCCGACGGGCATGTTTGATTAGTTTTATTGAAAAACACGGGCTTAGTAAACAGGATGAGGAATTACTAATAAAACATGCGAAAGATTTACAAGTGCCCAAAGGTATTTTTAGAAAGCGCTCATATAAGTTTCAAGCGCGCCAATTTCTTTTTGATATGTGCCTTAAATTACATCTGCCTTACCGAAAGATTGCTAACTTCATCCGTTATGCAACGGGTCATTTTTAAAAGCAGTTGTTTTGGGACAGCATTGTTGCATCATAAATTTTAATTCCCCTCTCAAGTGATACAACACTAATAATCCACCCACATAAATAATTCCGCCTATTAGCACGGTTACCCACGAATTTTTCCCCGCAAAATACCAGGCGTAAATAGCGGAAGGAATTAAAGCAATTAAGTTGCAACATAAATTGTTGTAAATAACGACGGAAGAAAATTGCATTGATAAAAAACCCGATCACACAGCAAACCAGTTGCGCATAGGGGTAGGCAAACGCACCCCAGCAGTGCATGGCTAAGGGAACGGATACAATAAAAATACCAATCCCGGTTAACGCGTACGGCAAGAACTCTTTTATTTTGCGCGTGGCTACCACCACATTATTTTGCATAAGCACTGGCACCATCAACCACATAAGACCCAATAGCGGGCGTAAAAACCCGGCGGCTTGTTCTGCATCCTGCACAGAAAAAGCACCGCGCTTAAAGAAAATAGTAATAATTTCCGGTGCGTAGAAGATAGAAAAAACGGCCAGCGGGGTGAGCAAAAACCACAAGAAATGGTGCGTTAGGTTGTAATTTACATTTAAATCTTCCCAATTGTTTTCAGCCGCGTTTTGAGTGAGTTGAATTTTGGATATATTTGTTACGCGCAGTGTTAAAATTTCGGTGGAAGAATCGGATAATTGCTTGGCATAATTTAATGCGCTGACCAGGCCGGCTGCCAACCCGCTTAGTAAATAAAGCGGCAATACACTGCTAACGATATTGGCCAGTTCAATCGTTTGATTACTGGCCAAGTTTTTGGTAAACACGCCGGAAAACGGCGCGCGCGGCGAGGAGAAATGCCACTCTAAATCTTTGCGTAGAGCCCAACCAAAAATGATCAGTTGTATGAAGTTAGCCGCAATGAAACCGTAAAGCATACTGGCAATTCCCACTTGTTTGCCCAAGGCCAGTAAACTTAGTAACGGCAAAAGCGCGTTTAACGGCGAAAATAAGGCTGTGGCAAATCGGCGGTACATTTCCAAAATAGCGGTTAAATAGGAAACCAATAATTGTAGCCCAAACAAGCAACAACTCAGCGTAATAAGGTTTTGTTGCGCGATGACCTGGGCCGCACTAAACCGGGAAATATGTCCTCCCAACCATACGGGAATTGCCCAGCCGATTAAACACAGCACCAGGGCCCCTATCCCATAGATATAGAGGAATTGATTTAATAAAATGCGCCCGGAAAGGGGTGTTTGGCTATCTTGTGCCATGGCTTGCGGAATAATCACGGCGGCGTTCATGCGTTGCAAGAAGGTAAGCGCAAAGCCCAAGAGCATCATTAAATAGAAATACAAATCTGTGTCCGCTCCCGCACCAAAGTAAGCCGCTATTAAAAGTGCGTTTGCAAAGGAAAGAAACTTCCACACCGCCGTCGCGCTTACGGCCATAGCCGCGCCGCTATGATAAGAAGTGGGCTTAAAAAGAGTTTTCATATTTAGTATTATAATAATTTAGGAGAAACTATTGTGACAACTCAATTTGAACCTGTTATCGGACTGGAAATCCATGTCCAACTTGCCAGCAAAACGAAATTGTTTTGCACGTGTCCCAACGGAGTAGGGGAGGACACTAAACCCAATACGGCTATTTGCCCGGTTTGTGCGGGGCACCCGGGGGTGCTGCCGGTGCTGACCGAAGGCGCGCTGGAACTAGCGGTGCGCGCGGGGCTTAGCATGCATTGCAAAACGAATGCGTATTCTTCTTTCTCGCGTAAACATTATTTTTACCCGGACTTGCCCAAAGGCTACCAGATTACCCAGTATGATGAACCCATTAATGGGGCGGGATATATTGAAATTACCTACGGGCCGAAAGATAATTTACAGAAGAAAAAAATCGGTATCCACCATGCTCATTTGGAAGAGGATGCCGCTAAATCAACCCACTTGGAAGATCACTCTTTGGTAGATTACAACCGTGCCGGCAGCCCGTTACTGGAAATTGTTTCCATGCCGGATATGCGCTCGCCGGAAGAAGCGTATGCGTATTTGACCGAAATCAAACGCTTAATGCGTTGGGTCGGGGCGTCTAATTGCGATATGGAAAAGGGCGAACTACGCGTGGACGTAAACATTTCGCTCCGCCCGGTAGGACAAGAAAAATTCGGTACGCGCGCCGAAATCAAGAATTTAAATTCATTCAAAGGCGTTAAAGATGCGCTGGTATATGAAATCAACCGCCAAACCGAAATTTTAAACGGCGGCGGCCAAGTGAAGCAAGAGACCCGGTTGTGGGATAAAGTGGAACTAGTGACAAAGCCCATGCGCTCTAAAGAAGATGCGCTGGACTACCGCTACTTCCCGGAGCCGGACTTGCCACCGGTGGTATTATCGGACGAGTGGCTGGCCCGCGTACAGGCCGGCATGCCGGAACTCCCGGCCAGCAAAGAAGCACGCTTTACCAAAGCGGGACTTTCTGCCTATGATGCAGGGGTGCTGACCAGCTCGCGCGAAATT
>CADBFX010000053.1 GCA_902794125.1 uncultured Elusimicrobium sp.
ATTCGCCGCCGCTTTATTAGGCGAAAATTGCTTGTTTTTCAGCCACTTGCTATCGGTCCATGAATCGTGCAACAAATTTGCATAACGCAGTTCTTCTAACTGCGACCTCGATCTGGTTATGCCTGTGATGGAATGCTCCAATAATGAGCGTTCTTCCGCGGCAGACTGCACCATCCAATCGCGCACAGAGCGACCGATGCGGATACTTAAAAAGATACATCCAATTACTAAAATAAATATGATTAGTTTTTTCATAGACTACATTATATAAAAATTTTATTTGCTTAACTTCTGATTTAGTCCGTACAATTTAGTACAATAGAATAAATATGAAGAAACACGTTGTCGTTATCGGGGCAGGACCGGCAGGACTAACCGCCGCCTACGAGCTAACCAAACATCCCGATTATACCGTCACTTTGCAGCTCGGTGGCCGGTGGTATTTCCCGCACAGTAGAAACGAACGGAAACCGCATGGACCTGGGCGGTCATCGTTTCTTTTCCAAAGACGAACGTGTAATGAAATGGTGGTTTTCCATTTTTGCCCCCCAGGGGAAACCTTCCTTAGACGACAAATTATTAAACCGCAAATCACCGTTAATCTCTGGCGGACCGGACCCGGAAACACAAGATGATGTGTTTTTAGTACGCAAGCGTATTTCCCGCATTTATTATAAAAAGACTTTTTTTGATTATCCGCTTTTGCTTTCTTTTAAAACGATGTACAACCTCGGGATTTTTACGCTTACACAGGCCGGGATTTCGTATTTAATTTCGTGTGTGCATAAACGGCCGGAAACTTCGTTGGAAAATTTTTATATTAACCGCTTTGGCAAAAAACTATACAGCATGTTTTTTGAATCTTATACAGAAAAATTGTGGGGCCGCCACCCGAAGGATATTTCAGCCGATTGGGGCGCGCAACGTGTAAAAGGATTATCGGTATTGGCCGTGTTGAAAGATTTAGCACAACGCGTTTTCCACACACAACCCAAGCATAAAGAAACTTCGCTAATTGAAGAATTTTACTATCCCAAATACGGCCCGGGCCAATTATGGACCGCCGTAGCCGACAAAATCACCGCCCAAGGGGGACAAGTACTTTACAACCACCCCGTTACCGGGCTTACCCGGCAGGGCGAACATTTAACAGGCGTTATCTGCAACGGGAAAGAAATCCCGGCCGACGTTATCATTTCTTCCATGCCGATTAAAGACCTCGTTACCGCACTGCCGCAATCGCCGGAACCCGTTAAAGAAGTAGCCCAACATTTACCGTACCGCGACTTTGTAACGGTAGGTTTATTGGTGGATAAATTAGCCCTTACCAATAATACAGCCGTCCACACTTTCAACAACCAAGTACCCGACTGCTGGATTTATGTGCAAGACAGCCAAGTAAAAATGGGCCGCATCCAAGTATTTAACAACTGGTCGCCTTATATGGTGAAAGAAGTACAAAACACCGTGTGGCTGGGGTTGGAATACTTCTGTAACGAAAGAGACGAATTCTGGAACATGCCGGAAGAAAAGTGTATTTCTCAAGCTATGGAAGAATTAAAGAAGATTGGTGTTATATCGGATAACACCCGCATTTTAGCCGCCCACCGCGAACATGTACAAAAGGCCTATCCGGCGTATTTTGATTCGTACGCCAATATTCGCACGGTCACAGATTACTTAAATCAATTTGACAATCTGTATTGTATCGGCCGCAACGGGCAACACCGCTATAACAATATGGATCATTCCATGGGCACTGCTTTTGAAACGGTACAAAACCTTCTAAATGGCCGTACCGACAAAAGCAACATTTGGAACGTTAATACTGAAAAATCCTACCACGAAAGCAAATAACCGTTACTCCTTTTCGTCATATTTTGTATAATGTAGGAGTATTAGGAAAACAATTTAAGTATATTTAAGCCCAGTTGGCGCAGCGCTGGTAACACAAAGTTCGTTCCCGCTCAAGGGAACGCGCCAACAAAAACAATTTGAGTATATTTAAGCCCAGTTGGCGCAGCGGTAGCGCGTTCCCTTGACATGGGAAAGGCCACAGGTTCGATCCCTGTACTGGGCA
>CADBFX010000054.1 GCA_902794125.1 uncultured Elusimicrobium sp.
TATGTGGCAAGGCAAAGACGTGCTTATCGTATATGATGATTTGTCTAAGCACGCGCAGGCCTATCGCCAAATGTCGCTTTTGTTGCGCCGTCCGCCAGGGCGCGAAGCTTACCCCGGCGATGTATTTTATTTGCATTCGCGCTTGTTGGAACGTGCTTGCAAACTCTCTAATGAAAACGGCGGCGGTTCTTTAACCGCGCTACCGATTATTGAAACGCAAGCCAACGACGTATCTGCTTACATTCCGACAAACGTTATTTCTATTACGGACGGACAGATTTATTTGGAAAGCAACCTCTTTTTAAGCGGTATTAAACCGGCGGTAAACGTCGGTCTGTCCGTTTCGCGCGTAGGGGGCAGTGCCCAGCGCAAAACGATGCGTAAAGTAGCAGGTACGTTACGTATTGATTTGTCGCAATATCAGGAACTGGCCGGTTTTGCGCAGTTTGGTTCGGAGTTGGATAAAGAATCTCAACGGCAAATTGCCCGCGGTCAACGCGTTCTTGTGCTCTACGCGGGAACGCATGGTTATTTGGATGAGGTGGCCGTAGCCGATGTGCTCAATTATGAAAAACAACTTTTGGCGTATGCTCGCACAGAAAAAGCGGACATCCTGGATTTTTTAAATACGAGCAACGAATGGACGCCCGAAACAGAAGAAAAAATGAAAGGAGTATTAGACAGTTTTAAAACGGTGTTTAAAGCCGGTAAATAGGAGATTTAATATGGAAGCCAAAACAAAGAAAAAATATTTAGTTACCGGCGGAGCCGGATTCATTGGTAGCAACATCGCCAAAACGTTAGAAGCCCAAGGCCATGAAGTTACGGTGTTGGACGATTTTGCCAAAAACGGACATTTTAAAAATTTAATCGGTTTTAAAGGGGATGTAATCACCGCCGATTTATTTGAACAAGTGCCGCACGATATGTATTTTGATGCAATTTTCCATGAGGCCGCTATTACCGACACGACGGTAATGGACCAAAAAGCCATGATGCAACAAAACGTGGAAGCGTTCAAAAATTTGCTTAATTTTGCGGCAGATAATGAAATTAAAAAAGTAATCTATGCTTCCAGCGCGGCCACCTACGGCAACGGCCCGGTGCCTAATGTAGAAACGCAACCAACACATCCGGAAAATGTCTATGGTTTTTCCAAAGCCATTATGGATAATGTAGCCCGCCAATTTGCCGAAGATAATCACGATATGACGATTATCGGCCTACGTTATTTTAACGTCTATGGTCCCGGCGAATATTACAAAGGCAAAATGGCCAGCATGATTTATCAGTTGTATTTACAAATGAAAGAAGGCAAACGCCCGCGTGTGTTTAAAATGGGTGAACAACAACGCGATTTTGTGTACGTAAAAGATATCGTAAAAATCAATTTGTGCGCCTTAAACAACGGCAAAGAAACCGGCGTTTATAACGCGGCTACGGGTATTCCGCGCAATTTTAACGAAATTATTGCGTGCCTCAATAAAGAGATGGGAACGAACTTAGAACCCTTCCAAGTAAAGACGCAAGCCGATATTTCCAAATCTACCGAAAAACTCGGCTACACGCCGGATTATTCGTTAGAAGACGGTATTGCCGATTACGTTAAAATTTTGAAAGCGGAAAACAGATAAATGGAATCTTTGAGGGATATCCGGCAAAACATCAAAGCCATCAAATCTACGCAACAGATCATGCAGACGATGAAGATGATCTCCAACGCCCGCATTCGTAAAGCGCAAGATGCGATGGTGGCTGCCCGTGGTGGACGATTTAAAGCAGGATGTTTTGTCGCTTCCTCAGCCGGAAGACGGAACGGAAAGTTGGTCCAGCCGGCTATTTGTAAACCGCAGCGGGGACGTACAAAAAATAGGGCTTCTTGTTATTACCGGCGATAAAGGTTTAACAGGTTCCTTCAATGCGGTGGTGTTGCGCGCGGCCATGCATTTTTTGCGGAAAAACAAAGAAAAACAAATTTATGTGTTTGCCGTCGGCAAAAAAGGACGCGACTTTTTAGCCCGTTTACGGATGCCCAATTTACATTTGGTGTATGAAAGTGTAGGCATTTTCCCTAAAGTTTCTTACGCCCATGCGGAGTTGTTGGGCGAAGCGGTTATCAAAACGTTCCTGCAGGAAAAATTAAGCAAAGTAACGCTTATTTATAACGATTTTAAATCGCTTGCCAGCCAGAATTTAGTGGAACAAGAAATTTTACCGTTTGACGCACCCGACTATACGCCGGATAAAAAAGCCAGCGATTTTTTATTTGAACCGGGTTTATTGGAAATTTTTAAAATGTTGGTGCCGCGGCTTATCAAAGCAAATATGTACCGCATTTTATTGGAGTCTCAAGCGGCCAATTTGGCAGCCACCACCAGCGCCATGGATGCCGCCAGCAAAAATGCCGGAGAACTGGTAGAGGCCTTGGGCTTAAAATTAAACAAAGTGCGTCAGGCCGGTATTACCAACGAAATTTTAGATATCGTCAACGGGGCCGAAGCCCTGAATAATTAAAAAACAGGAAAAGATATGAACACGGGAAAAGTAATTCAAATTATCGGCGCGGCAGTGGATATTCGTTTTGACCAAGAACACTTACCGGCCATAGAAAACGCGATTGAAATTGAAATGGGCCCCGACAAAAAAATTGTGGCCGAAGTTGCCCAACAAATGGGAGACGGCATCGTACGCTGTGTGTCTTTGGAAAGCACAGATGGCCTTCAACGCGGCGCAAAAGCCGTGGATACAGGGGCAGCTTTACAGGTGCCGGTGGGCGAGGCGTGCTTAGGTCGTTTGTTAAACGTACTCGGTCAACCGCAAGACCACAAAGGGAAAATCTCCGCCTCGATGAAGATGCCGATTCACCGCGATGCTCCATCATTAGAAGACCAAAACCCGACACCTGAAATTTTTGAAACCGGTATTAAAGTAATTGACTTAATTGCTCCCTACATGAAAGGGGGGAAAGTAGGTCTTTTCGGCGGAGCCGGCGTAGGAAAA
>CADBFX010000055.1 GCA_902794125.1 uncultured Elusimicrobium sp.
GATACTTCCCGTTGGGTGTGTGCTGACCATGGTGGGCACAGGCTCGGAAATGAACGGCGGCTCCGTGATTACCAATCACGAAAAACACCTAAAAATTGGCCATGTATTTGGCGAAGAAGTAATGCCCAAGTTCGCCATTTTAAACCCCAAATTTACCTTTACGCTTCCTCATAAACAAATGGTGGCTGGCATCTATGATATTTTTAATCACATTTGCGAACAATATTTTTCTGGTACCGACGATAACACCAGCGATTATTTAGCCGAAGGCCTCATGCGTTCGCTCATTCACAGTTCTTTAATTGCTGTTGAAAATCCGCAAGATTACGAAGCACGCTCCAACATCATGTGGTGCGCTACTTGGGCCCTAAATACCTTAATTGCCAAAGGAAAAACAACCGATTGGATGGTACACATGCTGGGGCAAGCGGTGGGTGCTTATACGGACGCCACACACGGCATGACGTTAGCAGCGGTATCCTTGCCCTATTACCGTCATATTATGCCCTATGGGTTAGCCAAATTTAGACGATTTGCAATCAATGTATGGGGGGTAAACGGTAACGGAAAAACGGATGAGCAAATAGCAAATGAAGGGCTTGCCCAATTAGAAGCGTGGATGAAAAAAATCGGACTAACTTTAAAAATCAGCGAATTGGGAGTTACGCCCGAAATGATAGAAGGTATAGCTGATGCTACGCTTATTTTAAAGGGCGGTTATAAAGTGCTTGAACGCCCTGAAGTGGTGCAAATCCTCAAGGAGAGCTTGTAATGACCATCGCAGAAGTAAGCAAACAATATCAAATCTCTACCGATACGTTGCGTTATTATGAAAAGGAAGGACTAATTCCCTACATTAACCGCACAGAAAGCGGGGTGCGTAATTATACGGAGGAAGATTGTGCGCGTATCGGATTTATTAAATGCATGCGTAGTGCCGGGCTTTCCATTGAAGTATTAAAACAATACTTTGAACTCTTTGCCCGTGGAAAACGTACACTGAAAACGCGGCGGTGCGTTTGAGCGAACTGCAAGACACCCTCAAGCGGTTAGATTACAAAATTTCCGTTTATGATAAAGCCATGAAATCTAAAACAAAAGAACTTAAATTTTAGGAGAGAGTATGATTAAAAAGATACTTATTACATTGCTTATTTTGGCTGTCATCGCCGGGATAGTGTTCCTGGTGCATCATATACGGGTAGCTCATCGCAATAAAAAAGAACTCGCCAATTTTGCCGAAGAAATACCTTATACCGCTAACTTGGGCAGAGTGTTGGTAATTTACTATTCTTGGACAGGCCATACGCAAGACATCGCCGAGCAAATCGCGGCCCTTACAAAGGGCGATACGTACCGCATCCAAACACAGGAAGAATTTAAATCCTCTCCTGCATTTTATGCGCGGATTAAAAAAGAACTAAGCAATAAAATCTATCCCGCCCTGGCCGGTAATTTGCCGGATGTGAGTAATTATGATGTTGTATTTGTAGGTGCTCCTGTTTGGTGGTACACAATGGCTACGCCGCTTTATTCCTTTTTGGGACAGGTAGATTTTAAGGGGAAAAAGGTAATTCCTTTCTCTACCCAAGGCAGTGAACATTTTTAAAGGATTTTACTGCTAATGCCCAAAACGCCCAGGTGGGTAATTATGCCAATTTTAACAACGTGGGCCCGGAATATAACGAAGCCGTGCATAATAAAATTGTGCATTGGCTGAACAATTTATAGAAGATAAAATGATTAAAAAATTTCTTTCGTTAGTTGTGATCGTAAGTTTGGTAGCAATACCTTCTTACGCTAAAAAAATACAGGAGAAAAAATCGATGCCAACTAAAAAAATTGTACAAACGGCAGGACGCACCCAACTAGGCGATTTCGCGCCGGAATTTGCCCACTATAATGATGATGTATTATTTGGAGAAAACTGGAACAATACGGACCTGGACCTTAAGACACGCTCCCTCTTAACGGTTATTTCACTTATGTCTCAAGGGATAACGGATTCCTCTCTTAAATATCACTTGCAAAATGCCAAAAACCACGGAGTAACAAAAGCAGAAATCGCCGCCGCCATTACCCATACGGCTTTTTATGCCGGTTGGCCCAAAGCGTGGGCTACTTTTAATTTGGCCAAAGAGGTATGGACGGATAAAGAACCTGCCTTAACGGAAAAAGATAAATATCAAAAAACTATTTTCTTCCC